>CALNBW010000383.1 GCA_937874815.1 uncultured Bacillota bacterium
GTATCACCGGTGGCAAAAACGACGTCGGAGGCTATAGGCAAACCCAGAAAAGCTTGGTAAAGCATCTTGATGGTACCACCGTGGCATACGACGGCTATAGTACCGTTACTGTCGTTTTCATGAATCAGCTTGGAGAGCATCTTTTCCACACGGAAACGAAAATCGATCTCTGATTCCATCTCGTGCACTGAGAGGTGAGGGGGTAGGTCTACCTGCCGCGGATACTTGACTGCTGCTTCAGCAAATGGTAGGCCAGCTAGCAGCCCATTGTCGCGTTCCCTAAGGTCAGGCTCATCATGAACAGGAGCTTTGGTAGTGGCAGCTAATGCAGCTGCGGTCTGTTGTGCTCTAGTTAAGGTGCTGGCATAGATCCTATCAATGATGTAATGATCGGCCACCCACCTGGCCATAGCAGCGGCTTGCCGCTGCCCCTCTGCGGTTAGAGCAAAGTCGGCTCTGCCTTCGTGCACATGTAGTCGATCGGCTTCCGATTCTCCGTGGCGAATGATAAGTAATTTCATGGACATCCTCCTCAAAGGGAAATGAATAAATGGAACCGTCCGAGATTGCTGATAAAGGCCGTGGTCCTGCTCGCGCGCGTGTGGCCTGATACCGTAGGTAGGTGCTTAGCCATCGACTGAGGCGGCCAAAACTCGCCTAAGCTCAGACAGTTGGCCGCCTTTAACCGTCGATGTCTAAGCACCTTTTATTTGAGGCCCCAATGCGCTTTACGCAGGACCAACGACCTTCTCCCGGACTTTAAGGGACTTCTTCAGTGGTCTTGAACCGTCCCCAATGTTCACTAGAAAAGTTTACTGACGGCGCTCTCGATGTCTGGCTCTACGATATGCAAGTCGCGGATCTCGCCCAGCCCCGATAACAGGCGTAACAGATCGTTGGGGGTATATTGGGAACGGTCAAATTTGACCGAGGCTCGACTGTTGCTCTCCCAGGTAATCTGCAGCCCGTTGCCTAGCGTGGGAGAGGGAAGTGGCTCGACGAAGTCAACGATGAGTGTACTTTCAGCACCTATTTGGGAGTAGAGATGCTCGATGCTGCCATCCAGAAGGATTTTGCCATGGTTGATCACTATCACGCGCTGGCAAAGGCGCTCAATATCGCGCAGGTCGTGGGTGGTAAGTAGAATGGTAACGCCTTGCTTATTGATTTCCTGCAGAAATTCGCGGATTGCTTGTTTAGCCACCACGTCAAGGCCGATAGTCGGCTCATCTAGGAAGAGGATCTGGGGCTCATGCAGCAGGGCGGCGGCGATTTCCCCGCGCATGCGCTGGCCGAGTGAAAGCTTGCGCACTGGCGTTTGCCAAAACTGAGCGAGTTGGAGCAAATCATCGAAAGTGTGCAGCATCGCGTTATAGCGTTCGGATGGCACCTGGTACATGGCTGCCAGCAACTCAAACGATTCCTGCAAGGGTAAGTCCCACCACAGCTGGCTGCGCTGGCCAAAGACGACGCCGATCTGCCCGACCACCCGTTGGCGTTCGCGTTGCGGGCTATAGCCAAGCACACTCACCTGGCCTGCTGTGGGATGTAGAATGCCAGTCAGCATCTTAATTGTCGTCGATTTACCAGCGCCATTAGGCCCAATGTAGCCTACAAACTCGCCTGGGGTAATCTGAAAACTGATATTGTCGACGGCCGTCACATTCTTGCCTTTGCGGCTCATCAGGCTGCGCACAGTACCAAGGGGGCCTGGCAGAATCTCGGGC
>CALNBW010000384.1 GCA_937874815.1 uncultured Bacillota bacterium
CCGGCAAATCTCTGGCCTATCTACTAGCCGTACTAGCACTGCTAGCCACCGGGGAGAAGAAGAAAATTGTAATTTCCACGCACACGATTAACTTGCAGGAGCAATTACTACATAAAGACATTCCTCTTCTCCAAGAACTGCTGCGCCCATTCCTTAGCTTCCAGGCCACCCTAGCAAAAGGGCGCAGCAATTACTTATGCAAGCGCCGCTTTCTAGAGTTAATTCGTGAAATGGGGCAAGGCCTGGAGAATGTTGCCGAGGTACAGGAATTCGCTGCTATTCGCCCGCTGCTCCATGCGGGAGATAGTTTTCTTATTGGTGACCGCGCAGACCTGCCTGTTAATGTGTCCCACGAGTTGTGGGCGAAATTCAACTCCACCCATGAAACTTGCCTAGAACGCCGCTGCCCACTAGTGCGCGAGTGTTTCTTCCGTGCCGCTAGGGAAGAGCTGCAGGAGGCAGATATTATCATCAGCAACCATGCGCTCTTTTTTACAGATTTGGCCATCCGTGGCTCTGCTGAGAGTGAAGAGGGCATCCTGCCGCCTTATGATTACGTTATTTTCGATGAAGCCCACCATGTAGAAGACGTGGCCTGTGGGGCTTTATCGCTACGGATTGACGGCTACTACTTGAAGACATTAGGGGGCACCTTCCGATCCCTATTAACAAAAGGCACCATTAAGGAACATCTCGTTAATGAACCAGAGCTGAGCCAGCATATCGAAGGCATTATGCGTTCCTATTTCCATAGCATAGATACTTTCCTGCAAGATTTGCAGACACGTAGCAGAGGCCAGACTACCTTGCGCATCGCATCAGCTGAAGATTTGCAGATTACTAACCCCTTTACCGGCGATTTACGCGAGATCCTAGCTACCTGCGATCAACTAGCATTGCTCGACCTCAGCGATGATGAAGAAGCGATGCTAGAAAAGGCTGCCAGCCAATGGAAGCAGCTGCGTCGCGACCTCGACTTTGTGTTAAGTATTGACGACAATAACTATGTATACTGGATTGAAAGCTCCCGCCAGGATTCTGCTAACAGCGTTTTACAAGCCGCGCCCATAGAAATGGCCGGCACCCTGCGCGAGGCTCTGTTTGAACACGATGTTGTTGCTGTGCTAACTTCTGCTACTCTGGCTAGCCCTTCATTAGTCTTCACTTCGCAACGTCTAGGCATAGATAGTTACTTAAGCAAGGTGCTAGATTCGCCTTTCGACCATCAGCATAACGCGGCAATCTATATTCCCCCAGATGCCTTGGAGCCTAACTATCAGAATAACGCAGCCTACGAAAAGTACCTTGCAGACCTGATTGTGAAAACTACCAGCTTGGTTAACGGCGGCAGTTTCGTGCTCTTCACGGCCTACCAGATGCTAAATAATGTCTATGACCAGATAGCCGACGAACTAAGCTGGGCGGGCCTCACGGTGCTGAAGCAGGGGGATTTGCCTCGACATGAATTACTGAAGCAATATGCCGAAGAGAAGAATGCAGTTCTTTTTGCAACTTCTTCCTTTTGGGAGGGGGTTGACGTAGCCGGGGAAGCTTTGCGCTGCGTTATCATCACGAAACTACCCTTTGCGGTGCCAGATCACCCTGTCACTGAAGCGCGGATGGAAGCCTTACAGGCCAGTGGGCATAACCCTTTCATGTCTTACCAGTTGCCCCAGGCTATTATCCGCCTAAAACAAGGCTATGGGCGTCTAATTCGCTCCCAGGACGACCGCGGCATTGTGGTTATCGCGGACCCGCGCGTACGCACGAAACGATACGGGCGCACTTTCTTGGAGGCCCTTCCCTGCAAAAACTTGTTATATAGCCCCGATGCTTTAGAGGCTTTTGTAACAGAACGCCAAATTGGCCGCTAGTGCTCGGGTGGGGGCTGCGGGGTGTTGTTGTAAGCGCGATTGGAGCGGTAGGGGTCGGACCC
>CALNBW010000385.1 GCA_937874815.1 uncultured Bacillota bacterium
AACATCCTCCACTACCACCACGAACCCATCGGCATAATAAGCCCTAAACTCCCGGCTTTCTTCGTATTTCTCTCCCGCGAACAGCTGGCGCAACTGGCTGTTGGCAAACGAATATATGTAAGTGAAAACAAAGCCCCCGCTGCCGCCAGATTGAATGCTCACCTTAATATCTAACACACCGTCGCCCGTGAAATCACACAGAAACAAGGCCGGCTCATAACCCGCGTTCTCGCTGAGTGCCACTTGGGTGATGCGGCCGGTACGCCCATTCCTAATCATCAGTGTGATATTCTCAATGAACGGGCTGTTCTCAGTTCTAGTTCCCGTCAGCCAAACCTCATCAGCAATTCCATCACCCGTAACATCAGCCATTTGGCTCACGATAATCTCTTGGGTGGCACGATACTCCATCTGCAATCCGTTTGCGCATGTTGGTACATTCTATGCGTCACTGGGCGAAAGGGGAAGCAGGCCCCTGCTCCAGTTCTACATTGCCAAAACAAGTGTCTAGACGTATAATCCTATTGAGACAATATTCAATAACTACCGGGCGATCGGTAGTAACAGTTCTCTTTTGGTGAGGTGAAGGCAATGATGTACTCAATTGACGAGCTGAGGCAGATGGTTGCGCCAATAGCAGCCAAGTATAACCTGCCCGCAGTATATGTCTTCGGTTCCTATGCCCGCAACGAAGCCACAGAGGACAGCGATATAGATGTCTTGATCGACCGAACGGGTTCCGCAGTAAGAAGTTTGTTTGATATGGGCAGGCTACATGAGGATTTGCGTGCATGTTTCAACAAAGAGGTTGATCTCGTTACGACTGCTGCCCTTATGCAAGAAGAATCTAGACGCAAAACGCCCTGGTTTACGGAAACCGTGATGGAAGAAAGGATTGTGCTTTATGCGAGAGAATGATATCCAGCGTATACGGCACATAAAAGCCTATTGTGCAGGAAGCCGGCCTGATTCTGGGTCGGCTTTTTGCTGCGTGCCATTGGTTAGCTTAGGCGAATCTAACTACACATGTTTAATTAGCCAGAAGTACTCTTGCTTTAGGCGTGGGCAGAAATTGCCCTTGGTTTACTCCAGAATGGGCCATGAATACCGCTGGTTTGTTGCTTAGGCCCGCAAGTACGTTCTGAACATGAAGGAAAGGTATCGTTCAGTGGCGAACTTATGTGCATAAAGCTATGCAATGCTTCAAAACAGCAGAAGTGCAAGCGCATCCTGCAACCAGGTGAGATGCAGTGCAATGTGTGATCGGGCAGCGTGTGATGAGGTCTTTAGACAGCTTGGGTGATCTTCATGATGTCATGGCTATCATCTGACTAGCAAGGGCTGAAATGCTTTTGTTGAAAAGCGAAGGCCCAAGCGATTCATATAAAGGGGGAGAAAAGTGGCAACGGAGATCAACAACACGGCCAGTATAGGCTTTGAACAGCAGATTTGGGCGGCGGCCGATATTCTTCGTGGCAATATGGATGCCGCGGAGTATAAGCATGTCGTGCTGGGGCTTATCTTTTTGAAATATATCTCGGACAAGTTTGATGAGCGTTATCAAGCGCTTCTGGCTGATAATGACGATGTAGAAGATAGAGATGCGTATACTGAAGTTAATGTTTTTTTTGTGCCGCCGGCTGCGCGGTGGGACGCAATTGCCGCAGCCACTCATAAAGAGGAAATCGGCATCGTCATTGATAATGCAATGCGGGCAATCGAACAGGAGAATAAGCGGCTGAGAGACACTCTGCCGAAGAACTATGCTCGTGCAGAATTGGACAAGCGCCGCCTAGGCAATGTGGTAGACTTGTTTTCTAACATCCAGATGATAGAACACGGTAAGGATAAGGACATTCTCGGGCGCACCTATGAGTACTGCCTGGCAAAATTTGCTGAGCAAGAAGGCAAACGTGCAGGCGAATTCTACACACCTTCATGCGTAGTACGGACACTTGTGGAAGTGCTGCAGCCGTTCGAAGGGCGAGTGTATGATCCTTGCTGCGGTTCTGGCGGAATGTTTGTGCAGTCAACTGACTTTGTTAAAAACCATTCTGGTAACATCGGTAACCTGTCCATTTATGGACAGGATGCTAACCCGACCACTCGCAAAATGGCGATAATGAACCTTGCTATCCGCGGCATAGAGGCCGATCTCGGGCCATATCATGCAGACACGTTCCATAACGACTTGCACCCGACGCTAAAAGCGGACTTTATCCTCGCTAACCCGCCGTTTAACCTCTCCAACTGGAACGACGGTTCCTTGAATGATGATCAGCGCTGGAAATATGGTCTGCCGCCTGCAAGTAATGCTAACTTCGCATGGCTGCAGCACATGATCCATCATCTGGCACCCAATGGCAAAATCGGCATGGTGCTTGCTAACGGCTCCCTTTCGTCTCAAACCAGCGGCGAAGGCGAGATTCGGCAGGCAATTGTAGAGGATGACCTAGTTGAAGGCATCGTCGCGATGCCCCCACAACTGTTCTATACGACACAGATTCCTGTTTCGCTTTGGTTTATCAGTCGCAACAAGAAGCAGAAAGGCAAGACGCTGTTCATAGATGCCCGCAAGATGGGAACCATGATTAGCCGCCGGTTGCGCGAAATGACCGCAGAAGATATAGCAACAATCGCCGCTACTTTTACGGCGTTTGATGATGGCACACTGGAGGACGAGAAAGGCTATTGCGCTGCAGTAACCACCGAAGAGATTGCCAAGCAGGGCTACATACTCACGCCTGGGCGCTACGTCGGGATAGAAGAGCAGGAGGACGACGGCGAGCCCTTCGAGGAAAAAATGGCCCGGTTGACAAGCGAGCTTTCGGAGATGTTCAAACGCTCTCATGAATTGGAGGAGGAGATTCGGCGGAGGTTGGGAGAGATAGGGTATGAAATTTAGACTGCAGCTTTCAGACCTCTGCTATTTTGCCGATGGGCGG
>CALNBW010000386.1 GCA_937874815.1 uncultured Bacillota bacterium
GCAGCACACCAGTGGAGTCTAAGAGACCTAAGCAACAGCGTCGCAAGCGCGTACTCGAGGATTACACCGAGTACATCGATGCCATGCTGGAAGAGGATCTACGGGCACCAGCTAAACAAAGGCGTCCTGCAGCTGCTATTTACCGTACGCTGCAAGTAGAGCATGGCTTCGCCGGCTCATTAAGAACCGTCAGTAGTTATGTGCGAACTAAGAAACCTGAGCTAAAGGCCAATAAAGAGTAGTTTGTTCGGCTAGAGCACCCCCCGGGCAGCGCGCAAGTGGACTTTGGTCAATTTGACACAATAGAGCCCATAGGAGATGAGCCCTCCCAGGTAACGAGGCACGAATTGACGATGTCTTTCCCTCATAGCAACGCATCCCAGGACTGGGCCCTACCAGCCGAAAACGGCGAGTGTTTCATGGAAGGGCTAAAGACCATATTTGAGGAAATAGGTGGAGTCCCTCCTGTCATTTGGCTAGACAATCTAGCGGCTGCAGTAATCATCAGAAACAAGAAGCGAGAGTAACCGATCTCTTCCGCAGTTTCATGTGGCATTACCGTTTTGAAGCACGCTTCTGCAACCCTAGAAAGGGCAATGAAAAGGGGCACGTAGAGAACAAAGTCGGCTACACTAGGCGTAATCACTTATCTCCACTACCAGTTATTAGCGATCTGGAAGAGCTAAACAAGCGCCAGACGGAGCAAGCTGCAGCAGAGCGGCAGCGCCTTCACTACAGTAAGGGGCAGCTCATCCGAGACTTGTTCCTTGAAGACAAGCAAGCGCTATTACCATTGCCGGCGGAACCCTTCATCGTGGCCCGCAGTGAAATGGCCACAACCAATAAATATGGTGAGTTTAAGCTAGGGGAAGAAATCTACCGGATACCTCAAGCAGCCATTGGACAGCGTCTGTTCATAAAGGTGTATGCACTCCATCTAGACATCTTTAACGAGAGTGGCGAGACGAAGATTGCTACTGTGCCCAGGCAATATGCTCTAGATGTTACCAAGATCGATTGGGCCGCAAACCTAAAGATATTTATCCATAAGCCGCGCGCCGTGGAGTATGCCAATTGCCTCAAAGCTTTGCCAACTGTTCTACGGGATTACATACTAAGCGCTGACCTGCATGCGCGGTCAACTAGGGTCAAGATATTGGTGGAGCTGCTCCAGGAACACCCGCTGCCTGTAGTCGTACAGACGGTTACACAAGCAAGAGACCTAGGCATAGAGCCAGATGATCGATTAACCCTTCGTAGCTTGGCGGCATGCCAAGCGAGCTCTACTAAGGAGACAAAGCCTGTTCTAGAAACCGCCACCCCTTCTGCCGTTCGCAGTTGGCAACCTAATCTAAAGAGCTATAGCTTATTGCAGAAGGAGGCATCAAGCAATGAGTGAGCAGCTTAAAGCATACTGTCGCCAACTGAGGCTTGGTAACTTAGCTCCCTTTGTTGAGCAAGTGGACTACCTAGACAAAGAGCAATTCATCACAGAAATCCTAGCGTTAGCGCTTAAGCAGCGAGAAACAGAGCGCATAAAGGGATTGGTAAGGGCGGCTGGATTCCCCAGCCCGAAGACCCTAGATGGTTACGAACTTGAACCCATTACCTTGCCGCATGGTCTAACTCGAGAGCAGCTTGTCTCTTTGGATTTCATAGACCAAAAGGAGAACCTCCTTCTTCTGGGGGCTGTCGGTACTGGCAAAACGCATCTTTCCATTGCCCTAGGTCTTAAGGCATGTACCCAAGGCAAAAAGGTTAAGTTCTACCGCACTGCTGACCTAGCGACTACACTAGTTGATGCTTGGAAGCTCGGCACACTGAGCAAGCTGACGCGGGCACTGGCCAAATTAGATCTGCTAATATTAGACGAAGTTGGCTACGTTCCCACTAGCAAACAAGCCGCCGAACTGTTGTTTACCGTTATCTCTACCTGTTATGAGAAGCAGAGTATTATCGTTACGCCGAACTTAGAATTAGGCCGTTGGAACAAAGTATTCGGCCACGATAGACTAACGGCCGCCTTAATTGACCGTCTAATTCATCATGCGCATATCCTATCTTTCTCAGGTGGGAGCTACCGGTTTGGGCAAGCGTTGCGCCGAGCGCGCAATCCAGAAGACCAACAGTAGCTAAGAGTTCGATCCGTAAGTAGGGGCAATCGAACCGTTCTGCTTTATGGTAGGAAGCAGAAGGATTAGGCTACCCTAGCCAGCAGGATCCCCGACCCACAAAACTCGCTTCCTCGGCAAGGGGACCTGCTGGCTAGAGCCTGATAAATCCTTTTGTAGGTCCCTGCCGTCAAGCGGAACTGTTCGTACCCTACTTGCCCATCGTTGACGATAAAAAGGACCTCAATTAACCGAGGTACCTATACTGGTCTCCTTAACCGTCAATTCATGGACAACTAATACCGTCCATCTCTGGAAATTATGGAGTGGTAGTAACAGGGTAAACCTGCAAAAATAACCCCCGCTGGTCACATCGGCTATTAGCGGGGGCTAGTTTGAATTATCTATGATATACGGACAGTGCAGCACACACATTATGATTTGCGAGAGATCTAGGTGACCGCTCATTTTGGGCGAACCACAAGCCCATAGTAACCCGAATCTGAACCTGAAAGCTCTCTCAGCAAAAAGACTTGCTGGCCTTCAAGCGCAAACTCATGGCTCAAGTTCCGTTCTAGATTCATCTCATTTAATCTATCTTGGGCTATGGCACCATATGTTCTTGCATCTAATCTGAGGTACCATACGTTTGAGCGAGTATTGAGATATACTACGTTATCAGCAAGGCGAATCGAGGACACGTAGTTGATGCCAAGCTCCTCCGTATCTATATCAAATACCTGATCCCTTTCAATATCATAGACATAGATAAGCGTTCCGCCAAAGTCATTCTGCCAAATTACATATCTCTCGTTCAATTGTGGGGTAACGCATCCGTTTTCCTGCGGCCAGATAAACAGACGTTGCGTATGTCCAGTGGTTATATCCAGCAGACTGAAGGTAAATTGATCGCCGTCGCTCAGCAGAGTCAACAACTTGTTCTTGCATATACTCGGACGTGACCAACTATGAAAAAATAGTGAATGATGGCTTAGTGTAGAGACCTGTTTCCTGCTTGTATCATAGAACTTAATGTCTACGTAATCTGTTGTTGCCTCGTCATACCAAGCAAGATAGTCATTGTCTCCTCCTAAGACAATGAGATGGGGGGCAGAATAGATCTGGCATATCTCCCTTGTTCTAAAGTTAAAGCTCTCCAAAGTGCAATATTCATCGGTACTTAACCTGGTCCAGTACAACTTTTCTTGATCAGCCCGCAATTCATTCAGCCAATAAGTCTCAGGGTCGCCGCGTGAATAGAGCAAGCTATTTGTCCCAGCGACAATATCATACTCGTAGACCTCGGATCTTTCAG
>CALNBW010000387.1 GCA_937874815.1 uncultured Bacillota bacterium
ACGACTTTAACCGCCGCTTTAACCAGCATTATTTCTACTGCAGGCGGTGCCCAGAAGATGGACTATGCCCAGATTGACAAGGCCCCAGAAGAAAGGGCACGTGGAATCACCATCAACACATCCCACGTCGAGTATGAGTCGGAAAACCGGCACTATGCCCACGTGGACTGCCCTGGTCACGCTGACTACATCAAGAACATGATCACCGGTGCAGCCCAAATGGACGGCGCTATCCTAGTAGTATCAGCTGCTGATGGCCCGATGCCCCAGACCCGTGAGCACATCCTGCTCGCCCGTCAGGTTAACGTTCCCCATATTGTCGTTTTCCTGAACAAGGCCGACATGGTTGACGACCCGGAGCTACTCGAGCTAGTGGAAATGGAAGTGCGCGAGCTGCTATCCGAATACGAATATCCCGGCGATGACATTCCGATCGTGGTTGGTTCCGCCCTCAAGGCCATTGAGTGCGGCTGCGGTCAGCGCGAGTGCCAGTGGTGCGGCAAGATCTGGGAGCTCATGGATGCAGTCGATGCCTACATCCCCACCCCAGAGCGCGAAACCGATAAGCCTTTCTTGATGCCAGTAGAAGACGTCTTCACCATCACCGGTCGTGGCACTGTGGCTACCGGCCGTATCGAGCGCGGCACCATCAAGGTGGGCACCGAGGTAGAAATCGTGGGTCTAACCGAAGCCCCGCGCAAGACCGTTGTTACCGGCGTAGAAATGTTCCGCAAGCTGCTTGATCAGGCTGAAGCTGGCGACAACGTCGGTCTGTTGCTGCGCGGCATTGACCGCGAGTCCGTGGAGCGCGGCCAAGTACTAGCCAAACCGGGTTCCATTAAGCCCCATACCAAGTACAAAGCCGAAGTTTACGTCCTGCGTAAAGAAGAGGGTGGCCGTCATACCGCATTCTTCAGCGGCTATCGTCCCCAGTTCTACTTCCGTACGACCGACGTTACTGGCGTAGTTACTTTGCCAGAGGGCGTAGAGATGGTTATGCCTGGCGACAACGTCACCATTGAAGTTGAGCTCATCACCCCGATCGCCATGGAGCGCGGCGTCCGTTTCGCCATTCGCGAAGGCGGCCGCACCGTTGGTGCCGGTGTTGTGACCGAGGTTATTGAATAAACCCGGTTTAGCGAACTGAATAGAAATCGTAGCTAGGGGCTCTCCCGTGCTTGTTCGGAGTGGCCCCTAGTTTTTGCCTCAGTCAGGCTCCTATTGCCAATAGAATTACAGAGTTACTCATTGACAGAACATGTCTGCTATGATAATTTAATTGAGTAACTAATAGCAATGTCTTTGGCGTTGCTTAGTACGAGACTAGGAAGTGAGGTGTCAACGCATATGCGCGTGGGCATTACTTTAGCTTGCAACGAGTGCAAGCAGCGCAATTACCGTACCAGCAAAAATAAGAAGAACAATGCTGACCGCCTCGAGCTTAAGAAATATTGCAAATTCTGCAAAACCCAGACAAGTCACCGCGAGACTCGCTAGTCTTTAAATAGGGGTGAATAGTAATGAGCCTAATGGCTAGACTTGCAGGTAGTGGGCGCAGCTTGGTTAAGTTCTTCAAAGAAGTGCGAATGGAACTTAAGCGGGTTGTCTGGCCCAATCGCCGTCAAACTATGGTTTATACGGCCGTTGTCTTAGCGGCGGTAGCTTTCGTTACCGTGGTGCTTTATGTTGTCGACACCTCAGTGAGCTACATCTTCAGATGGCTACTGGGTGTTTAGCGGTGCAGAACCGAGAACCTCGTTTGAAGGAGGGCAGGGGCTGGTAGCCCCGAAAAACGATGGATAAAAAGTGGTATGTCGTTCACACTTATTCCGGCTATGAGAATAAGGTGAAGACCAACCTAGAAAAGCGTGTCCA
>CALNBW010000388.1 GCA_937874815.1 uncultured Bacillota bacterium
ATGGGCTAAATCTGGTTATTAAGGGTCTACTGACGCCTGGCGACCACGCCATCACCAGTAACATTGAACATAATTCCGTCAGTCGTCCCCTGCGCCGCCTGGAACAGCAAGGGGCCGACGTTACCTATCTGCAAGCAGATGCCAACGGCCGCTTAGCGGCAGACGATCTTGCGGCCCTATTCCAGCCGACAACTAAACTAGTTATTGTTAGCCATGCCTCGAATGTTTTGGGTGGCCTGCAAGACGTAGCTGCTTTAGCTAAGGTAACACATCAGCACGGGGCGTTATTTGTCCTAGACGCAGCGCAGACTGCTGGTCATCACCCCATTGACATGCAAGCCTTAGGTATAGATATTCTGGTTGTGCCAGGACATAAGGGCCTGCTGGGGCCCTATGGAACAGGGGCGGTAGTCTCCTTGCGCGATGAAGGCATCCTGCCCTGGCGCGATGGCGGCACCGGCATTAAGTCCGATGCCCGGCTGCATCCCACTGAGCTTCCTTATCGCTTAGAAGGGGGCACGCTCAATGCGGCTGGCATCGCTGGTTTGGGCGCGGCGCTCAAGTTCATCAATAGCACCGGTCTTGACAACATTCTTGCCAAAGAAAGAACAGATATGGAGCAAATACTGGCCTGCCTGCAGGCCGAAGCCCGCATCACCGTTTATGGACCAGAGAGTGCTGCTGAACGGGCTGGACTAGTGGCTTTCAATGTGCAGGGATTAAGCTCAGCTGAGCTCGGCCAGATGATGAACGACGACTGGCAGATTGCCGGACGCCCCGGCCTGCACTGCTCTCCCCTCTCCCATCGGGCTGTCGGCACTTTTCCCGATGGCAGCTATCGGCTTAGCCCCGGCTACTTTACAACGGCGACTGCTTTGGAAGCGGTCTGCGAAGCTATTAGGCAGATCTGCCGTTCAAAGTAATTGACATACTCTTGACTCTACCTACTCATTCCAGTATGCTTTTGACAAGCAAGCGATGAGGCGGAGAAGTATAGGCTATCCGGATTTCCAGAGAGTTGCGTCTTGGTGGAAGCGCAGCATGAAGGTGCCTAGAAGAAAGCCGCGGAGCTGGGGTAAGAAAAACGGGCTACTGCTCGGACCGAACCCTACGGCTATCCACCGTTATCTGGATGAGAGCGGGTTACCTTGGGGTAACCAAGCAGGGTGGTACCGCGAAAGAGCTTTTCGTCCCTTCAGGGAGGAAAGGCTTTATTTTTTTTGGGAGGAATGTATATGTTTGATCTACCAGAATACCGACTGCAGAAACTTGCTACCCTTAAAGAATCTGGAATTCAAGCCTGGCCGGAGCGTTTTGAAAGCACCCATACGCTAGCCGCTGCTGCCCTATTGCCGGACGAGACGCAAAACGTGAAAATAGCCGGGCGTATCGTTGGTCTGCGCAAACTCGGCAAACTGACCTTTGCCCATCTGCAAGACCTGGAAGGACGGATGCAGATTGCCCTGAAGCGAGATGACCTGGGCGATGCTTACAACACCTTTCATAAGGTAGTCGACATTGGCGATTTTGTTGGTGTTACCGGCCGCGTTTTTACCACCAAAACCGGTGAAAAAACAGTCATGGCTGACGCATACACCTTCCTGGGCAAAGCGCTAAGAGAATTGCCAGAAAAGTGGCATGGCCTCACCGATATCGAGCTGCGCTATCGCCAACGCTACCTAGACCTGATTACCAATGCTGAAAGTCGCCAGGTCGCCTTACTGCGCCCCCGGCTCACCAAAGCGATTCGTGAATTCTTGGATGGGCACGGCTTCATTGAGGTGGAAACACCGATATTGACCAATCAGGCCTCCGGCGCATTAGCTCGCCCCTTCCAGACGCATCATAATGCGCTGGACATCGATGTGTACTTGCGGATTGCGCCTGAAACCTATCTGAAGCGGCTGGTTGTTGGCGGTTTTACGCATGTCTATGAAATCGCTCGTAACTTCAGAAATGAAGGCATTAGCCCTGTTCACCTGCAGGATTTTACTATGATTGAAGGCTATAGTGCTTACTGGAACTACGAAGATAACATGCGCCTGATGCGCGACATGATCCTCTACGTGCTTGAGCATGTATTTGGCACCTATGAAATCCAGGTTGGCGAACACTTAATCGACTTTTCCCAGGAGTGGCCAGTAGTCACTTTCCGCGAACTGTTGCTGCAAGACGCGGGAATCGATATAAACGAATATCCCGACGGACCTACCTTGTTGGCCGCTATTCGGGCCAAAGGCATTCAGCTGGAGCACGAAAACCTGGAGGCCTTAGGCAAAGGGAACTTGATCGATGTGCTCTACAAAAAGGTGAGCCGCCCCCAGATTATCGCCCCGACCTTCTTGACAGCTCACCCCATTGAGCTTTCGCCGCTGGCTCGGCGCAACGATAACGATCCTAGCATAGCTGATCGCTTCCAGCTATTAGTGAATGGTGCCGAGATCATTAACGCCTACTCGGAACTGGTTGACCCCATTGATCAGCGCCAGCGCCTGAAAGAGCAGGCCAGCTTACGCAGTCAAGGCGATGAAGAAGCGATGCCGCTCGACAATGATTATCTACGGGCAATGGAGCATGGTATGCCGCCTATTTCGGGCTGGGGCATGGGCATCGACCGGTTACTACAGGTCCTGCTCGACCTTCCCAACATCCGCGATGGCGTTCTCTTCCCACTCATGCGCCCCCAAAACGAATAGTAGTTTACCACAAGGCCCACGCGCTTACAGGTGCGTGGGCTTTTAACATCTTTAGCTACTTTAGGGAAAGACCTAACTTTTTTCTCCCCTTCACTCATCAAAAAAAAGTTTGCTCTTCACTAATAACATCAGACTTTTTGCTACTAGATACGTTAGAGTAGGTGTAACCGGTTAAGGGAGGTGCCAATATGCAAGATAAAGAATTGGTTGCCCTCTGCCATCAGGGTCAGACAGCAGAATACGCCCTGCTCGTGGAGCGCTATCAAAGACTGATCTTCGGATTGGCACTGCAACTGTTGAAATCACGAGAAGAAGCAGAAGATGCGACGCAAGAAGCTTTTATTCGCGTGTACCAACAAATTGAGAAGAACAGTAACATCGATTTCCTACCGTATGCTAAGCGAGTGGTGGCAAACCTCTGCCTGGATAGGCTGAGGCGGCGACAAATAGAAGCGAATTACGTTGCTGGCACCCATCCCACTGAGGGCATAGAACACCGAACGCCGGAGCGGACAATACTAGAGCAGGATGAGAAACAAGCTTTGCGGCGAGCATTGGCTAGCCTACAGCCTATGTATCAGGAGGTTTTGCTGCTCTGTTATGTAGCAGAACTGCCCTACCAACAGATTGCGGACCGGCTGCAGCTGCCCTTATCCGTTGTGAAGAACAGAATCTACCGAGGTAAGCGCTTACTGAAAGATGCTTATTTGCAGAAACAAGGGGGGTGCGAAGATGGATTGTGCGCGAGTAAATGAACTGATGGCTGACTACCTAGGAGGCCTTTTGCCGATACCGCAAGCCAGAGCAATCGAAGCGCATTTAGCAGTGTGCCCCACCTGCCAAGCTCTGTTCTTACCCGCTGATGCAGAACTGGAAGCATTGCTTGCCAGTGACTGGTACGCGGCTGAGCCAGCGGCTGACTTGGTGCCGCTGGTAATGAGTAAGCTGCCAACTGGTCGGCGCTATTCCTGGGTCGGAGTTGCTGCCATTCTAGTGGCCTGGTCGTGCTACTTTACCCTCTGGCTGTTTGGTGCTGCCGCACTCCGGTACCCCAAGGTGTATGTGGGGCTATGCCAGCTGGCTTTTAGCGCCAGAGCGGGCCTGCGTTTTTTAATCTCCATCGCACGCTCTTTGTGGCATGCCCTGAGCTTGCTCACCCCTACCCCTCTGGGGGTAATTCTACTGGTGGCGCTAGTAGTGACCCTATCTTATTGCCTCTATCGGCTAGAAAAGGAGGAAGATCTAATATGAGGAAATTTTTTGCTTGCTGTAGTTTACTCGCCCTGCTCCTACTGCTGCCGCTAGCAGCAATGGCGGTCGAGCCTGGGCCAGAAAAAGCACTGGCGCTATTATCAACTGCCAACATCAGCGCCGGGCCAAACAATATCATTCTCTCGGGGCAAGACGCCCATGTTCCCGCCGACACGCAAGTTGAAAACGTGGTTGTCTTCTGGGCTGACGCGCGCATTAGCGGGCGGGTATCAGGGGAGGTTGTCAGCATCGGTGGCTCTATATATTTGGATAGCACTGCTGTTGTTGATGGCACGGCCGTAGCTGTTGGGGGCACTGTTGAGCTGAGCCCAGGGGCCCAGGTTTACGGCGAGCAGGTTAGCGTTGGTCTTAGTGCGCTAGGCGGACTATGGCCGAGAATCGGATCCCTTAAGCTTAATCGCTGGCGGAATAGCTTTGCCTTTAGCCGCTTACTGACGATTGTATTCTTGGGCTGTATAATTTTCTGGCTGTTTCCCCAGCCCGTGGAGCGTATCGCTGGCACTGTCAACGGCAACCCGGCCAAGGCTTCTTTGTTCGGATTACTCGCTTACTTGGCATTGATACCGCTAACCATCTTACTTGTAATCACTATCTTAGGCATACCCCTCGTACCTATTCTATGGCTACTGGTTTTCGTGGCTAGATTTATAGGGCAGGTAGCCCTCGGTCTGCTAGCGGGGCGTTGGCTGGCCCCCTACCTCAAGCTAGAAGTAGCCGATATGGCCCTTGCTTTGCTTGGCCTAGTGGTTTTAGCCTTGGTCTCTTTCTTACCAGTGGTGGGTGGTCTAGCCTCTCTCTTCTACGGACTCGTGGGCTTTGGGGCTGCCCTTTGGTCACGGCTAGGCACCAAACTGCCAGTTATGAACAAGGAGTGAGGCGAATGTCAAATAAATGGGTAAAAGCTTTACTAGTTGTCCTACTCACTTGGCTGGCGCTGATGTCCTGTCAATCTATCGTGCGGTCAGGACAGGTCAACCTCCTGCCGCGTTTGCTAGGAGTCGATAACTGGACGGAACGCAACGAGACGTTATCCCACCCTAGTGCTGGACTAGCAGAATTAGTGGTGGAATCGCAAAACGGGGGCATCACCCTCATCGGTAGCGATGAGACCGAGGATATTACGGTCGAAGCCCATTACCGCGCTCAAGCCTCTAGCGAAGCGGCTGCGAATAAGAAACTGGAACAAATGTCGACAGACATCAAGCAGGAAGGCAACAAGCTAGTCATACGCGCGATTTACAGTAGTGCCAGGACACGCGAGTCAATCAATTATACGGTAACCTTGCCTCGCGCCCTTTCAGTACAAGCAAAAACCTCTAATGGGGGTCTAGAGGCAACTGACTTGGGCGGGGAAGTGACGCTAAATACCAGTAATGGACGCATCATTGTCAGCTCGGAAAAGGGCCCCCGGGAACTGGTTGCGCGCACCAGTAACGGGAGCATCACCATTAATACCGTGCCTGAAAGCGGCTACTATAACCTGCGTACATCTAATGGTTCGGTAAAAGTGAAATTGCCGGAGGAGCTCGGCATCAGCTTAAGCGCTAAAACGAGCAATGGCAGTATCAATTTGGGCTCGGGGCAGTGGTCTTTCGATGGCGGCAGGCTGAGTAAGAATCAGGTTGACGCGGAGCGCGGTAACGGGGAGCTCAAGCTGAACATTACCACCTCGAATGGCAGCATTACGCTGCAAGATGATTAAGAGGACAAACTACCCCGCTGCCCCTTGTCTCCAACCTCGCCAGATTAGTGATATTTCTGTAGGGGCCGGACCCTGTCCGGCCCGGGCGAGACAGGGTCTCGCCCTTACCGTCTGAATGAAGGCCACACGCGCGCGAACAGGACCACGGCCTCCCTATACTCTAGGGCAAGGGGTGATGCCCGCGCCAAACTACGTTGTGGTAGTTCTCTGGGTCAGTGGCCCCTTCGGTGTTGATCAGCAGCACAACTGAGTTTTCATCCAGTCTTAGCTGCTGTCGCCAGGCAGCGTAACGCGGTTCTGCCAATAGGGCAACCAAACCTGCCCCCACTGCCCCAGACTCCCCCGCTGTAACGCGCGGCCCGCCCAGCCAGGGGTTCCCCAGGATACGCATGCCATAGGCTGCCACGTAATCGGGGCAACTGACGAAGGCGGTAGCATAATCCCGCAAAAGAGGCCAAGCCAACGGGTTCGGCTCCCCACAACTAAGCCCTGCCATAATTGTCTGCAGCTCCCCTGTCACGGCATAAGCCTGACTATTGCCCCGCTGGGCTGATAGGTAAAAACAAGCGGCATTGCTGGGTTCCATAACTACGAATACTGGGGGGCTATCTAGGTCGCTCAGCGTTTGCCAGAAGCCTAGCTGTGAAGCCGCTAAGGAACCAACTCCCGCCTGGAGAAAGACGTGTGTTGGCTGCACGGCCAGCATTTGCATCTGCTCCCAAGCTTCTTGGGCTAAGGTAGTATATCCTTGCATAATCCAAGCGGGGATCGCTTCATAACCATCCCAAGCTGTATCTTGCACCAATAGCCAGCCATTTTGCTCAGTCTGTTCGGCGGCAAAACGCACGGCGGCATCATAGTTAGCATCGATGACAACGGCTTCCGCGCCATGCCCGGCAATGGCCTCAATACGGCTTTGCGCCGCGCCCTGCGGTAGGTAAATTACAGCCTGCTGCCCTAATTGCTGGGCCGCCCACGCTACTGCCCGACCATGATTACCGTCGGTCGCCGTGACAAAGGTTAAGCGCTTTTGCTGGGCCTGCGCTGCTGCCGCCAGTTTCTCCAAGTTAAGGTTACTTGCCTCTACCCCTAGCCGTAGCGCTAGCAGGCGGGCCACAGCATAAGAGGCTCCCAAAACCTTAAAGGCATTAAGCTGGAAGCGCTCGGCTTCGTCTTTAACCAGCACCCTGCTCACACCAGCAAGCTTAGCTAGCCCAGGCAAGTCATATAAGGGTGTTGGCTGGTAACCTGCTAGGCCACGATGAAACCGGCGAGCTACAGCCGCCGCAGCTGGCTGGCAATAGGTTGGAATAGCAACCGGCTGCTTGCTAGGCACGCCAATATGGAAAGCAAGTGTCATTTGTGTCACTCCGGAATCCCTCCTCTGCCTCTAAGTTCGCTGCTAACACTTCGGGTCCTGCCAGCTTCCCACCTATTCGCTTTGGCAGCGGCATAGAATTGAGCGAAAGGAGGTTGCTATCATGACGATGCAGATAACACTGGCAGCAAATGCCCCCCAGTTACTCAATAAAGCAAATGTAGTGGGCGTAGGTGTGGGTTATAAAACCAAGGGAGGGCGAAGAACCCCTAGGCTCTCCTTAACCGTTCTGGTTGAGCAGAAAGTGCCGCTGGCTGAGCTGGGGCCGGCTGATATTGTTCCAGCGTTTATTGCTGGTTACCCCACCGATGTAGTTGCTAGTGGAGCGTTTCAGGCGTTAAGTGTTGCCCCGAATTTGGAGATAGCTGCACCCGGCATGAGCATCGGGCATTACCGAATTACCGCTGGCACTTTTGGGGCAGTAGTCTTCGATGCAACAACTGGTGCTCAGCTCATTCTGTCTAACAATCATGTGCTGGCTAATTCAAGCAATGGCCGCGATCAACGCGCCTTTATTGGAGACCCCATCTTACAGCCGGGCCCAATTGATGGGGGGCAGCTGCCAGAATCCTTAATCGCCACTCTGCTTCGTTATCAGCCACTAAATTTCCTTAGCACGAGTGCTAGCAGACTAACGGCCGCACTGTATGCAGCTGAGACCAGATCGAGCCAGCCGGGGTCTGCAGTACCTCTTACCAATATAATAGACGCGGCCGTAGCCAAGCCGCTGGCTAACGCCCTTGTAACCCCAGAAATCAAAGGCATCGGGCAGGTTACTGGTACTAGAGAAGCCGAGCTCGACCTACCGCTACAGAAGAGTGGACGCACCACTGGCGTCACCACTGGTAGCGTGTTGTTACTTAATGCCGTGGTAAGGGTGAGCTACGGGTCAGCAGGTACCGCTATTTTCACCGATCAAGTTGTTAGCGATATCGCGAGTGGACCAGGTGATAGCGGCTCTCTAGTCGTTGACAGCGAAAGAAAGGCAGTAGGCCTGTTATTTGCGGGCGGAGATAACTTGACCGTATGCAATCGCATTGCGCAAGTGGAACGGCTGCTGGACGTGCAGATGCTCGCAAGCAGGTAGGACTAACATAAAAAACGGTTGCCCTGCTTACGCCAGGCAACCGTTTTTGAAGAACACAATGGTATTAAAGACCAAGTTTAACGCGCAGTTTCTCCAACATATCGGTAGTCATTTTGGCCAGATCATATTTTGGGTTCCAGCCCCACTCTGCACGGGCGGCGCTGTCGTCAAGGGAGTTCGGCCAGGAATTAGCAATAGCCTGCCGCACCGGGTCGACATCATAGGTCATCTCGAACTCAGGGATGTGTTTCTTGATCTCGGCCGCGATATGCTCGGGAGCAAAGCTCATAGCCGTGATGTTGAAAGCGTTACGATGGACTAGCTTGTCCGGATTAGCTGCAAGCAAAGTAGAAATAGCGTTCAGCGCATCTGGCATATACATCATGTCCATGTAGCTACCCTCGGCAATAAAAGAAGCATAGCGCTTGTTGCGCAAGGCTTCGTAGTAAATATCAACTGCGTAGTCGGTAGTGCCGCCACCAGGTAGGGCCACGTAGGAAATTAAGCCTGGGAAACGTACGCCCCGAGTATCTACACCATACTTGAGATGATAGTAATCGCAGAGGTTTTCACCGGCAACTTTGGTTACACCATACATAGTTGTGGGGCGCTGCAAGGTGTCTTGTGGTGTTTTGTCCTTGGGCGTAGAAGGGCCAAAAGCAGCTATAGAGCTAGGAGTGAATACACCACACCCTTCGGCCCGCGCTACTTCTAGGACGTTGAATAAACCGCCCATGTTTACGTTCCATGCGAGCGTAGGTTTTGCTTCACCCACAGCAGACAAAATAGCTGCCAGGTGGACGATTTGGTTAACCTTGTGCTTCTTTACGGCAGCTGCAATCTGCTCAGGCTGGGTTACATCAATAACTTCGTACGGGCCGTTCTCCAAGGCACCTGCTGGCACTCGGGGTTTGAGATCACTAGCCACCACATTCTCATCACCATAAATGTTGCGCAGGTGTAGGGTTAGCTCGGAGCCGATTTGGCCGAGGGACCCTGTAATCAGGATTTTCTTCATGCAAAGATTCCTCCAATCGTTGGTAATAAGAGTAGCCTTATGTAGGCTGACATTGTACCTTAAGACACATGCCCATCTCTATTATAGCAAACTGTACTGCTATAAACTTGCCAATTTCTTAGGCGAACTATTCTATAGAGGTCAGAAGGTGGGCAGGCGGGAAACCCATCGCGCTATGTGGGCAGCCGATACTTTACATGATGGGGGCAAAAAGACGACAGACATCCTCTTTGAACTTGGTCCACATGCCGCGCTTATTGTATTCCTCTAGGGTTAGCTCACGGGAGTTATCCAAGTCGGCCTGAAAGATGGCATCATACTCGCACGCCTTAGCCCGGTCAAAGATAAAAGCGTTTACTTCGAAGTTGAGCATAAAACTACGGATATCCATATTGGCGGAACCAATCGATAAATAGCGGCTGTCGACCACGATCGCTTTGCTATGCAGAAAACCATCGTAAAGAAAAATCCGCGCCCCCGCCTTGAGCAATTCTCCCGCGTAGGCCATGGTTACGTTATACACGAACTGCTTATCGGGTTTTTTGGGCAGCATAATCCTCACGTCCACTCCCGAAAAGACAGCGATCTTCAGTGCCTCCAAGATACTATCGTCTGGGACCAAATAGGGGCTCTGGATGTTTATAGTTTCAGTAGCACTATTAATCATCTTGAGGAAGCCCTGCTTAACGTGCTGCTCAACCGAATCAGGGCCACTAGAGACAATTTGAATCGGCGCTCGCCCGGACCGCGGGGCGTCGCTAAGCAAGTAGCGCTCTCCTAACTCTACCTCTTCACCAGAGACATAAATATAATCCATCAAGAAACGAGCCTCGAGCGAAGCAACAGCAGGTCCCACAATACGCAAATGGGTATCGCGCCAAGGGCTCTGGTTGGGGCGCTGGCCCAAATACTCAACCCCCACATTCATGCCCCCAACATAGCCAATGCAGCCATCGATTACGACTACTTTTCTATGGTTGCGATAATTAGCGTTGAAGACAAACTTGAGGGTGACTGGCAGGAAGCGGTAAACCTTGCCACCAGCCTCCCGTAACGGCTGAAACAAGGTATCAGGGGTCAATTTGCAGCCCCAATCATCAATAATTAACCGCACCTCAACCCCAGCCTGCGCTCTTGCTGTTAGTTCGGCTATGAGGCGTTGGCCTAGGGAATCATCCCGCAGTATGAAATACTCCACGTGGATAAATCGTTCTGCCTGCCGGATGTCCTCAAACAGCTGTGTGAATTTATCCAGTCCGTTGGTAAAAAAAGCAACATCATTGTCCAAGGTAATTGGGGCTGAAGCCTGCAGCAGGTTCATCCGCGCTAACCCCAGATAATCTGCAGTTGCCTCCGGGGAACGCGCCTGAATCCATTCCAGTTGCCGGTGCTGATTAGCGATAACTTCGTTGTGGCGTAGGTCATCCTCCCGCTTTAGCTTAAACTTGCGTTTGGTCAGCAGCTTCTGCCCAAAGAACATATAGAACAAAAAACCAACCACTGGTATAAATACCAAGAGCAACAGCCAGGCCAAAGCTGCCAATGGTCGCTTGCGCTCTACGAAAATGATAATCACCGCAAAAAACATGTTGGCTATTATGATCGCAGTAAGTATAACGTTTGACATATATTTCCCCTTTCCTTGCATGGTTGGGGCAAACTTACCCTACTCTCAGATTACCAGAACTATGTAACAAGGCCAAGCTCTCTTGTTGGAGCTTGGCCTTGTTTAATCTAGTCTTAAGGTTTAAGGACGCGTCTGGCGCCTGCGTAATGGTCCAACCAATACCCACCGAGAGCACTATTAGTCACTCCAGAGGTAATAGCATGCACGATTTTTCCTTCGCCTATGTAGATAGCTACATGATCTATCGACCCGTTATTACGCCAAGTATTGCGAAAGAAAACTAGATCTCCTTTCTTTAAGTCCTGCAGGCTCACTGCCGTCCCCACAGTTGCTTGGCTATATGATGCCCGCGGCAACTTGTAGCCATATTGTCTAAAGACAAACGCGGTCAAACCGGAGCAGTCAAAAGCATCAGGGCCAGTGGCACCAAGCAAATAGCGTTTGCCTAATTGCTCTTGGGTGAGGGCAATTATCTGATCAGCTACGGTGATAGTGGGTTGCTCTGGAGCCGGAAGCTGCCCAGACGAAGTAAAACTAGCTGGTTGCAGGTAGTTAGCATAGGGGCGACGCGCCCCAAGATAACGGCTGCTGTAGAAAGACTGAGCCAGGCTCCGCTTGACTACAGTACCTAAATCGGCGTCGATGATCACAAAGTCATCGTTGCCCACATACATCCCCACCCGGTAGGGCGTCGGCGAACTTGGGCCACGAAAGAAAACCATGTCCCCCGGACGCAACTGAGCCCGTGGCACATCTACACCCACTGCCGCCAATTCAAGCAGATCGCTAGGAACCTCGAGGAAAAACTGACCATAGATGTAACGCATCAGCCCAGTGTTATCAACGCCCCGGGTAGTCGCTTGGCCAGACGCATAGGGCATGCCCACTGTCTGTAGCGCTACTTGACCCACCGCGTTTTGAACTGGGGCAAACATGCTACTGGCAATGCGCCTTGCGCCGACAAAGTGTTCTAGATAATAGCTAGTGTTTAGATTACGACGCACAACCCCGTTGGTCGAGCTAGAAGAGGCGATAAAATCGCCGTTAACCAAATAGATGCCAACGTGCACAATGCTACTCGTCCCTGGCCCTTTAAAGAAAACCAGATCGCCAGCCGTGAGCTGGCTCTTAGCTACTGCACTGCCAAACGTGGCTTGTGCCGCCAAACTACGAGGCATGTCTACCCCCAGTTTCTGATAGACGTAGTAGACAAGACCAGAGTTGTCTAGGCCCTGCTCTGGCGTCGAGCCTCCAAACTGATGCGCTACCCCCACTAGCTCGCTCGCCTGCCAAGCTGCCAATTCAGGCCCCCGGTTGTTAGCAGCTGCGGCTGGGTGCGCCCCGGTTACTAGGTTTCCTAGCAGCATCAACCCGATTAAACCAATTAACAATGTGCGCTTATTAATTCTAATAGCAAGCACCTCCTTAAGGAGGTTTTCGCTAGGTCTCAGTAAATCCCTTTATAGTTGATTGATGTAAATTATGCCTAAATCAAAACGCTATAGGTGCGCGCAACCGTGCCCTATTGCTCACAGGTATTGGCGCAGATGCTACTGCCAGTAGCTCAGTGACAATACCAGCATCTCCCACAGGCATGATATGGGCGCCTTGGGCGCAGGCCGGCAAGTCAGCCAATAGCTGTTGCGCCACACGCATACCAGTAGCCCTGCCGCCAGATTCCATAGCTCTTAACAACTGAAGTGGAATGTGGATTCCGGGGATGTTCTCCGCTATATGACGGGCCATGCGGTAGCTTTTTAAGGGCAGGATGCCCGCAATGATTGGTATGTGCGGCTGAGCAAGTCGTTCCACGAAACGCTGCAGTGATTCCAGCTCGTAAACCGGTTGCGTCTGGATGAAGTGAGCGCCTGCGGCGATCTTCGCCAGCACCTTCTCTACCTCGTGCTCCAAGTCGGCGGCGCAGGGATTGGCTGCCACACCGATATAGAACTCAGGTGCTTGATTGAGGGGATTACCACTCTGGTCATAACCCTGATTCAGCGTGTTAGCTATGTGTACCAACCCAACGGAGTCCACCTCAAAAATACCACGGGCAGTAGGGTGATCCCCGCGCTTAGGATCGTCACCAGTCAATACCAAGATGTTCTGCACACCCAGAGCTGCCGCGCCCAGGAGCTCCGACTGCAGGCCAATTAAGTTGCGGTCGCGGCAGGTGAGGTGGAAGATCGCATCAAGGCCTACCTCGCGCTGCAGAATGTGAGCAACAGAGATTGGGCTCATGCGCATGTTAGCCATGGGGCTATCCGTGATATTAATGGCATCAACCTTTTGCTCCAGCTGCCAAGCGGAAAGCAACAGCTTATCCATGTTTACCCCTTTAGGGGGCTCCAGCTCCACTGTAATCACGAATTCTCCTAGAGCTATTTTCTGCCTCAAGCTACTCACAGGTATCCCTCCTCCGCCTGATTAGTTGTTCGGCTGCCTTAACCGCCAGGGTAGCATCGGCGGCATAATGAGCGCCAATCTGCGCAGCATATTCTGGGTTAACAACGGCTCCCCCCACTAATACGGGTATCTCAAGTCCTGCTGCTCGCAGAGCGAGCACTACGTCGGCCATACCTGACATGGTTGTAGTCATTAGAGCGCTCAGGGCCACCAGATCTGCCTGCTCTGCTTGGGCAGTAGTGACAACCCGCTCACAAGGAACATCCTTACCGAGGTCAATTACCTTGAAGCCGTGGTTACGGAGCAACAAGGCTACAATGTTCTTGCCAATGTCATGAATATCGCCCTGAACGGTGGCAATGACGATTACGCCTTTCTGAAAACTCACCTCACCCGCGGCCAACTCAGGTTCCAGCAGCTGAAAGACCTGCTCTGCCGCTGCTGCGGCCAGCATCAACTGTGGTAAGAAATAAATGCGCTCGGAATAGAGCTGTCCCACTTCATCTAGGGCAGGAACGACGCACTCATCAATAATCCGCAGGGCTGGCCAACCTAGAATCAGCAGATCCTGTAGATAACGGCCTAGCTTGTGCTGTTCGCCTAGTTTGATCGCGTCTCGGAGCGATTGCTCTGGCAGAGCCTGCTGAGTGGGCGCTACTGCTTCCGCTGAGGGAACGGGAGCTGACTGGGCCCACCCTAGATAGGAGCGCGCTGCCTGGTCTCGTCCCGTGAGCAGATCACTGCTGCGCAGCACTGCCCACATGCCTGGTTGGTTAGGATTAATGATGGGCAGGTCAAGCCCTGCAGCTAAGGCCATAGCCAGGAAAGTGTTATTTAGCTCGTTGCGGCCAGGTAGGCCATAGGAAATATTGCTCACCCCGAGCACTGTTTTGACGCCGAGATCGCGCTTGACTAGCGTAATAGCCCGCAAGGTCTCCATTACCTGAGCCTGTTCCGCACCAGCAGTCAAGGTCAAGGTATCGATGTAGATATCTTGACGCCGAATGCCTGCTGCCAAAGCAGCGTCAACAATTCTACGCGCGATAGTTAACCGCTCGTCGGCACTGGCGGGTATGCCGCGTTCATCCAAAGTGAGGCCCAAAACTGCAGCGCCATACTGCGCCGCCAATTGCAGCACGGGCTGTAATACTGCCTCGCTACCATTGACCGAGTTCAACAACGCCTTGCCGCTATATTGACGGAGACCGGCCTCCATGACTGTGATATCTGCCGTGTCTATGGCCAAAGGCACCTGCACTGCTTGCTGCACGGCAGCTACAGCCTGAGCCATCACCTGGGCCTCTGCCGCCGGGGCTAGACCGATACCTACGTTGACATCGAGAATTTGAGCCCCGCTTGCTACCTGCTGCCTAGCCTCAGCGACTACGATGCTGAAATCACCTTGGCACAAGGAGTCAGCCAAGCGTTTGCGGGCCGTTGGGTTAATGCGCTCGCCAATTACCGGTGTAGGCAGGTGCTCGGCAATTAACACTGTCTGGGTGGAACTGCTCAGAGTACCGTGGTGTTGCTTAGGGCGCGGTAAAGGCGATAGGCGTCGTGCCTGAGCCACAACCAGGCGCATATGCTCCGGTGTTGTGCCGCAACAGCCACCCACGATGTTTGCCCCCGCCTGCACCAATGAAGGAATAGCGGCCGCAAAGGCCTGCGGTGATAAGGGGAAGACGATGTTGCCGGCTATTTGCTCGGGGATACCGGTATTTGGCTGGGCCAGTAAGTAGCTGTCGGCGCTCGAATACTGTCTAGTTAGCACTGGCACGGTCGTTTCCGGTCCGAAGCCACAGTTGGTGCCGACAACGGCTACGCCTAAACTGCCGAGTATGCTCGCCGCTGTTTCTGGATCTGTTCCTGTTAGCGTGCGTAAACCGGCGTCGTAAGTAAGCGAGCAGATGATGGCCAGGTCACCGGCAGCTGCTTTGGCTGCCATTACCGCGATTTTGGCTTCTTGAATGTCTGACTGAGTTTCGATCTTTAACAGATCAACGCCGGCTGCAACTAAAGCCTGAGCTTGTTCAAAATAAGCGGCATATACGGTGGAGAAATCGGCCTCGCCGTAGGGAGCAAGTAGTTTCCCAGTCGGCCCCATTGTGCCTACTACCCAAGTGCCAGCGGCAACCTGCCGCGCTATTCTCACTGCGCGCTGATTGATCTCTTCCACGCGATGGGCCAAGCCACTTTCTGCCAGCTTCAGCCGGTTGGCACCGAAAGTGTTCGTCTGCAATAGATCGCAACCGGCCTCAACATACTGTTGCTGCACAGCACCCACCACTGCGGGGGCACGTAGATTCAGTAGTTCTGGTGGTTCGCCAGGGGCTAAGCCCCGTTCTTGCAGCAGGGTCCCCATGGCTCCATCGAAGACCAATATTCTTGTGTCTAATAGCCTAAGCAATTCATCGCGTTTCATCACTAACCTCCTCATTTGCCCCGCGGCAACGATACTGGCAGCTGCGCAGCGCACAGGTGGCACAGGCCAAATTACTGCTGGAATCGGGTTTAGTCGCGTCCGTTGTCAGCCACCCAGCAATGGCTGTCACGGATTTGCGGGGCAAAAGCAAATGTTTGGGTGTTACCGCTATGCCAATAGCGGCCCCAGAAACCAGCTGATGTAAACGCGGTTGCTGCTGTAATGCTAAGTCCCCATAGCCAGGGCTAAAGCGCGCTGTCAAAACGTAGCCTTGGCGATAAACCTCCTGGTTAACTAGTTCATAGAGAGATTGCATGGCCTGCTCCGCTGCATCTGAGCCTAAGGCATCCCAGACTACTGCCTGCGCATAGTCACCGCTAGCAAAAAGACAGTCGATCTGCGCATCAACCTCGGGGCCAAGCGTTGCAGCCAGTAGTGTGGCCCTGGTTGCCGTACCTAACAGACGCTCCAAATCGCGAGAACCCCAGCAGTTTTCCAACGCGAACTCTTTCAGCTTCCCGCTACGATAGATACCACGCGGTTTGGCTATAGTTTGAAATGACTGTTGACACTGCTCTAGCAAATCTCTGACTGTCGAGTTCAGCTCGGTTTTGTCAGGGCGGTAACCGAGATAGCGGAGCACATCGGAATAGCAGTGCCGCAGCGGCAAGTCAACAATTTGGGGCAACATCTTTTTCCCCCTCTCGGATCTGTACTAGCTCTATAGCCCCCCATACTCCTAAGTGTTCTTGGACAATAACCAAGCACCCCAATACCCCAGGAATACTGGCAGCGAAAGCCAAAGCTGTATCTATATCCCGCGCTGTGTGCACCCGATTGCCAACGGCCGTAGCCATCGCATCAGCCAAAGCGGCCTCGTGGGCTACCACTAACGCCGCATCGGCCTGGCCGAAGCTGAGGGCATGCCCCGAAGTTCCGGAGGAAGTACAGATTCCCAAGGGCGTAGTAGCTGGTGCCACCGCCAGAGCAATGCGCCCTGAAAACACTGAGGCACCAGCCTGAACTAGCACCTGGCGTGGCTTAGTTGTCTGCATGAAAATGTCCCCGCCATTCTCCACAAT
>CALNBW010000389.1 GCA_937874815.1 uncultured Bacillota bacterium
CCCGATACATCCCTACACGATTTCGCTTCTGTCAGCCATTCCGCAGCCCGATCCCTATTTCAGCAGGGGGAGAAAAAGGATCGTCTACAATCCTAAGCAGCACGATTATAGCAGCGAACCTGCGCAGTATTTTGAGGTCGCCCCCGAGCATTTTGTTTATTGCTCAGAGACAGAATATCGAGCTTACATACAGCAAAGTAGGCATGATCGATGAGAGGAGAGCTGGATGTGGATTGGCAAGAAGTTAGAGCTCAGTTTCCGGTAACGGAGGAATACGTTTTCCTGGACCTAGCCAACAAATGTGCACTACCAGTATTCAGTGTGGCTACTATTCAAGATTACATTCAGAAACAACAAAGGTTTGGCGGGGATAAAAGCGAGTGGTTTGCGACCCTGGAAGAGGCTAGGGCACGCTTTGCCCAGCTGATTAATGCCCACCCCGATGAGATCGCATTCACCAAGAATACTTCGGAGGCGCTCAACATCGCTGCCAATTGCCTGCCATTACGAGCTGGTGATACGGTGCTGATCAATGAACACGAGCACCCGAACAACGTATATTGTTGGTTGAACCTGGAGCGGAATGGCGTTAAGGTGAAGTGGATTCCAACTGAAGGCGGCCAAGTAACAATAGAGGCACTGGAACAAGTGCTGGACGATACCACCCGCGTGGTCTCTATCTCCTCCACAACTTACGCCCCTGGCAATAGGAACGACATTAAACGTATAGTAGAGTTCTGTCGAGCACGCGGCATCTACACTGTGGTTGATGCTGTGCAGTCTGTAGGCACATTACAGGTGGACGTGCAGGATTGGGGCGCGGATGTGCTGTGTACTAGTGGCCATAAATCCTTGTTTTGCCCCCATGGCGTCGGCATGCTCTATGTGCGTCGTGAAATGCTCGATAGAATGCCCCCGGTCTATGTAGCCCGAGCCGGTATGGGGATGGCCGCTCAGATTGAGTATAACAGCATTACCTATGAGCTCGACCAAGTGCATAGCGCAAGGAAGTTCGAGATAGGTAACTATAACTATTTGGGAATCACTGTGCTGAATAGTTCTCTCAAATACTTGCTGGCTTTAGGCATGAATCAAGTTGAGGCTCGCCTTCTAAGCCTGCACGAGTATCTATCCAATTGGCTACAGGAGGCAGGCTTCGCTGTAATTAGCCCCGGCACCGAATCATTACGCTCAGCAATTCTCTGTTTCCGGGCGGAAAACGCCCATGATTTGCATAGCTACCTGATGGAAAACAAAGTGATAACCACTGTGCGCAGAGACATGATCCGTGTCTCGCTCGGAATCTATAACAACGAAGCCGACATAGACCTGTTCATCGAACTGCTCCGTAAATGGAACCCTAAGGCGCAGGGAAGCACCGAGACTGCGTAACAGCCACGGGGACGGTCGCCTTGGAAGGCGGGCAACCGCTGACCAAGGGGGCCGGCCCTTAGACGGTTGGACAAGCCCAGATAGTTTGGTTATCCTTCGGGGAAAATTAATTTTAGCCGCGAAAATTTGGCCTAACGCAGAAGGAATCGCGGCTAGGGACGGCGAAATTACTTTTATAGTAATCCGTACAGGAACAAGAAGATAGCGAGGGAATCATGTTTCAATCAGTCACACCAGCAAAACGAACTTACGAGAAAATTATTGAACAGATTCTGGAGCTCATCCGTGAAGGCAAGCTCAGGCCAGGCGATCGCCTTCCCTCGGAACGTGCGCTATGCGAGGAATTGGGTATAGGGCGAACGTCTCTTAAGCAAGCCATTAGTGCTTTAAGCGCAATGGGCATTGTTGATAGCCGCCATGGTGAGGGAAATTTCATTGTGGAGAATCTGTCTGTAGATCTTAGAATCCCCTTTACAGCGCAGTTTTTCTTGAATGACTGCAAGATATCTGACCTAGTGCAGATACGTTACCTTATCGAAACGCAGATCGTACGCATTGTCAGCCAGGTGATAACCGAGGAGCAGCAGCAGGATTTGAGGGCGATTGTGGAACGAATGCGCACGCTTGCCTCGCATGGAGAGCGGGTAGCGCGCAATGCGGAGTTCCACGAGTATTTGGTTAAGATTAGCGGCAACGAGCTGCTTATCAATATCTATCAGAACATCTCCAGCTTGATCGCCCATCAGGTGCGCTTTGCTGACGGCATTAACTTCTACGAGAACCACCGCCAGCTTTTAGACGCAATCTGCAGCCACGATGCAGATAAAGCTGAAGCGTTAATGCGAGCCCACTTCGAGGATAAGTATCCCGATATGCAGGAGAGTTTCTTCCGGTATTTACGTTAGATATTTTTTTGCCCCAACATAGCACACCAGCACACCATGGAGGGGCAATCTGTATAAAGCATCTTAGCCCAGGATTAAGCGTGTTTGTGTCTGACTTATTTTTTTGGTTGGACATAACACACCAGCACACCATTGGGCTTGGGAGGGGGAGTTTTTATGGCCGTATAAAAGATGACGCAGATGATTTTAGAGGAGGAAAGATTGATGAACGTACGTGAACACATAACTGACCTTGTTGGTAACACACCACTGCTGAAGCTGCATAGCTTGTCTGATCGCTGCAACCTTTATGCTAAATGTGAGTTTATGAACCCTATTAGCATTAAAGATCGCCCTGTTCTCAACATCATTACTGAAGCAGAGCAAAAAGGGCTGCTCAAACCGGGCGCGACCCTCATCGAATCAACTAGTGGCAACACGGGTATGGCCATCGCTTACATTGCGGCAATTCGGGGATACCGGGCCATCCTGGTGATGTCGGAGATCCAGAGCGTGGAGCGGCGCAAGATCATGAAGGCCTTTGGTGCCGAATTCGTGCTCACACCGGCCGCTGAGGGAACTGCAGGGGCGAAGCGGAAAATGCAGGAGATTATAGCGGAGCACCCCGACTACTTCTATGTGGGGCAGCACTATAACCTAGACAACCCTAACGCCCATTACAAAACAACTGGCCCTGAAATTTGGCAGGATACCGATGGCATGGTTGATATTTTGGTAGCAGGTGTAGGCACCGGGGGAACCCTTTGCGGTACTGGCCGCTATCTGAAAGAGCAGAAACCCTCGGTGCAGCTGATTGGGGTGGAGCCGAAAACCGCACCCTATATCTCCCAGGGAGTTTTTCAACCCCACCGGATCATGGGGCTTGCGCCTGGTTTTGTGCCTGGCACTCTAGACCGCAGTCTCATCGATGGCTTTGCTCTGGCTGGGGAGGAAGATGCCTTTGCTATGTGCCGACAGTTGGCGCTGAAGGAAGGCGTGCTCGTGGGGATTACCTCGGGGGCGGTTGCCTACGCCATGCAGCAGATTGCCAAAGAACAACCGGAGGGCACCAATATTGTGGGTATCTTTGCTGATACCGGCCAGCGATATTTGAGTGTGGAGGGACTCTTTGAGGTATGAACAAGCTAATAATTCGCGCTGGAACCCTGATCGACGGTTTATCTGATACTCCCAGGTACGACATGGCCATCACGGTGATAGATGGCCTTATCGAGGCAGTGGCCCCATGGGCAGGCGTGCCAGAGGGCATGGAAGCTATGGATTGCACGGGCCAGACGGTGATGCCGGGGCTGATCAACGCCCATGTCCATCTGGGGATGCAGCCCTACGCCACGGACCCGGTGCATGAAATGCCTTTTGCTTTCTCGGTGCTCATCGAGCAACAATTAAAGACTCTGCTGCATTCTGGTGTTACGTTAATTCGGAACCAAGGCACAGCCGATTTCTACGACCTTTATGCTAAGCAGACGGTAGATGCTGGCCTTATTGACGGCCCGGATATCCTCACCTGCGGCCCCGTTCTGACCACCCCTGACGGCCATGGACGCCAGATGGGGCTTGTCTGCCAAGGGGTGGGAGATTGCGTCCGTCGCGCCCAGGAGATCGTAGAGCGGGGCGTAGATACTCTGAAGATTATTGCCACGGGTGGCATGATGACTCAGGGGACTAGCCTAGATGCGGCCCCCTACTCGGTGCCGGAGCTTCAGGCCATGGTGGAAGTAGCCGAAGCGGCGGGCCTTACTTCTTCGGTTCATGCGCACGGCGCGGTGGGGATGCGGAACGCAGTGCTGGCAGGTGTTACTACCGTCGAGCATGGCACTTTCCTAGCGGACGACATCCTGGAGGAAATGCTGCGGCGGGGAACCTGGCTCTGCCCCACGTTAACAGCCCCTCACTCGATCAAAACCTTCGGGCGCGAAGGCGGGCTGCCAGAAGAAATGATGCTGAAGATGGACCGGGCTTATGGTGTTCGCATGGCCAGCTTTAGCAAGGCTTATAAGGCTGGTGTAAGGATCGGGCTTGGTACCGATGCTGGCACTCCCAATAATCCCTTCGACAAGACCTGGTTTGAGCTCAAGATGATGACAGAACATGGCGTGTCTAATATGGCGGCGTTACAGATTGCAACTGCACGCACCGCTGCCATGCTACAGATGCCTAAGCATGGCGCTGTTGCGCCAGGCCGGTTTGCAAACTTGCTGGTGTTGGAGAACAACCCCCTAGAAGACATAACTACACTCAGAAATCCTTTGAAGGTTATCAAGAAAGGAATGGTGTATAGATGAACGAGCTGGCGACAGAAAAGAACTATCGTTTTCTCAACCATGTCGAGAAAATCGGCAATAAACTCCCCCATCCCTTCATCATGTTTGTATACCTTTGCTTGATCATTATGGCGATATCTAGTATATGCAGTCTTACTGGCGTAAGCGCCGTCAATCCTGCTACCGGTGAAACGGTAGTGGTGCAAAACCTGTTCTCTAAAGCGGGCCTCCAGTGGATCCTAACAAATATGATTAAGAATTTTACCGGTTTCGCGCCGCTTGGCATTGTGCTGGTCATTACATTGGGTACTGGCCTTGCCGAGGAATGCGGCTTCTTCTTCACTTTTCTCAAGCAGGTTATGACTGGCGTTCCAGGGGCCCTGATCACGGCAGCCATTGTTCTCTGTGGCATCCTCGGTAACATTGCTTCTGATGCGGCTTTCGTCTTCTTGCCGCCTATCGGAGCGCTTATCTTTCTATCTGTGGGGCGTCACCCCTTGGCGGGGCTCGCGGCAGGCTATGCAGGCGTAGGAGCAGGTTTTACCGCGAATCTCCTGATCACGCCCCAGGACGCCAACCTCGCTGGTATCACTAACGCGGCAGTTGCGCTGATTAATCCGGACCTCGCCATTAATCCAGCGGCCAACTGGTATTTTCTTATTGCCTCCACCATAGTGCTGACTATTTTGGGCACTTTAATTACCGACAAATTGGTTGAGCCCCGGTTGGGAAAATACGCGCCCGAGGGTGGCGAGGAGCAGGTAGCGGGGATCACCGCTCTGGAGAAAAGAGGTTTGCGTAATGCGGGGTTCGCAACCCTTGCATACCTCGCCCTAATATTCCTTTGTGTTGTACCCCAGAATGGCATTCTGCGCGGTGCAGATGGTAGCATTCTTAAGTCGCCCTTCATGTCTGGGCTTATTCCCATCATATTCTTCCTTTTCCTTGTCATTTCGTTGGCCTACGGCAAGACGGTAGGCACCATCCAATCGAGTAAGGATGTTCCGCGCCTGATGGGTGTGGCCATTCAGAAGCTCTCCGGCTTCATCGTGCTCTGCTTTGTGATTGGACAGTTCGTCGCTTTCTTCAACTGGAGCAACCTTGGCACCATACTGGCCGTCAATGGCGCTGAGCTCCTCAGTAATATCGGTTTTACCGGCACTCCACTTATCATCTGTTTTATCCTCTTTACCGCCTTTATCAATCTATTCATCGGTAGTGGACAAGCCAAATGGGCCATTCTCGCCCCTATCTTCATTCCAATGCTAACGCTGCTCGATTACTCCCCTGCTTTCATCCAAATGGCGTATCGCATCGGCGACTCCGCCACTAACGTCATCAGCCCGCTCTTCACCTATGTGGCGATCCTGCTTGCTTATGTGCAGAAGTATCGCAAGGACGCAGGTATTGGCACGCTGATGTCTTTAATGATGCCCTATGCGCTCATTTTCCTAGCGGCCTGGATTGTGCTGCTGCTTTTATGGATGGTGGCAGGTCTTCCCCTCGGCCCTGGGGCAGCCATCATGCTCGGATAACGCTGGGCGATACAAAGGGGGCGCGCCGCTGGCGCGCCCCTCAGCCACGGGGACGGTCGCCTTGGCAGGTCCGGCAAACTCGGTTTCCTGTTCTACTTGATCAGCTGCTCGGCAGTCACCAGATGGACTTTCTCCTGCTCGGCCGCGGCGCGCATAACCCCGTCAGTAAAACCACTCTTGGAGAATAACCAATAATACGCCCGTGTGTCCTTTGCATTCGATGCGAATTTTTCCTGCAGCCTCTTTAGGTCGGATAGACCAACAGGGCTGTTTTTATATTTGCATTCGCCCAGCAGGAAGCTTGTCTTCTCCCGATCCGTGGCCATGATGTCCAGCTCATCGGTCTTGCTCCACCATCTACCGATAGTGGTGAAACGGAAGGGAAGGGCGTTTTTTCTGTTCTGCCGGCGCAGATACTGACGGCAGACGTCTTCAAATGCATGCGAGACGTAGCGGTCCAGCTCGGGCTTTACCACGTAGTGCCAGACGCCTTCGGCGTCTCCGGCCTCTAGTTCAGACAGATTGGGAAACACAAAGGCATACCAAAAGCGAAAGAAATTGTCGGTCACTTGATATAGGCCCCGCTGGATGTTGGCCCGAACCTTAACGCCGTCGGCCACTGGGAATTCCCGGGAAAGGATGCCAAGATCAATGAGGTTTTTTAGGTAGGCGCTTAACTTTGTTTTCTCAATGTGTGTCTTCTGATGGATGTCGTTTAGCTTGGAGTTGCCCATAGCCACTGCCTCAATGATGGCGTTATAAGTAGCCGTTTCACGCAGTTCCTGTCGCATGAGGAATTCCACTTCGCTGTACAGGATACTACCGCGCGAGAGGATGTTGCGGCAGATGTTTTCCCCTAGCGGCAGGCTATCGTCAAACTGCTTCAGGTAGTGGGGGATACCTCCCAGCACGGCATAGGCTGCAATCTTGTCCAAAGGGCTGTAAGCGGGCACGAATTGAATTGCGTCGTAAAAGCCCATCTCGTTCATCTTGAGGATGCCAGTGGCGCGTCCATATAACGGATTCTTTTCCGCCAGGACTTCCTTTTCAATAAAGGACATGGCGCTGCCGCAGAGGATAATCATCACATTTTCGGTCTTCAGCTTTTCATCCCACAGGTTTTGCAGTATGGAAGGGATAACGCTGTTGCCTTTGACCATATAAGGAAACTCATCAATCACTAACAACTTCTTCTCATCACCAGGTAACTCCGAGACGCTGCCCAACGCTTGTTCCCAACTGGAAAAGCGTTTGATGTATTGCGCAGCCGGCAGCCCCTTTTGTAGCATCCGTTCACTGAATGCGGCCAGTTGCTGCTCGTCCGGACTTTCCGTGCAGGCATAGAACACATGAGGCTTCCCCCTGCAAAACTGGCGCAGCGTTTCAGTCTTACCTACACGTCGTCGCCCGTATAGGACCACGAGCTGCCCGTCCTTGGCAGTATAGCGATCCTCCAAGAATCGCAACTCTGCTTCCCGTCCAACAAACATGGCTAACCCCTCCCTATATAATTACGATTATTATAATCCAGATTATATAAAACTATACTGCCTGCGCATGGAAAACGCAAGCCTCAGTCATAGGGACGGTCGCCTTGGGAGGGGGGCAAACGCTAGTCAAAAGGATCGCCAAGGTTTTTCGTTCTTTGCGTTGACAAGACGTATGCTGATGACATAATAATCATTAGCATCATCAGATAATCATCAGCAACAAGTGGAGGGTAGTATGCTAGCGCGCCCAGCTAACACGTATTGGCTAGCTGATGAAAGCTCGGTCAGGCCATATTGTCAGTGCTGCGTTGCCAGCAAGAGTGTCTTGAATAATGGTTAGATAATTAGGAAGGGGTTACATATGGTAGGTAATATGCACATTGCTAAACTTGTTAGCGCGCCGGTTCGGCTTCATCTCGAGCTGACAGATGATTATCTTTCGGACTATCAGCAAAGAATGCTGAAAAGGTACGGTGAATCGTCAACAGGGCGAGCCATTAGCCGCGACATCTTTGTCCCCGCAGATATGCCTCTTCATAATCTCCATTATGCGATACAAAGGCTTTACGGGTGGCAGAATACGCATCTGCGTAGCTTTCAGTTGCCCTCCGAAAAGTATCTGGAGTTAACTGGAGGCACGGTTAGAGGGTGGACCGATTTAGTAGGCATCCTTTTTCAGCCACCCGGTGAAGCTGAATGGGACCTTTTTTGGGATGATGACTACGTAGACGGCAGTATCAATGTGTGGCTTAAGAGGAAATACACAGGGCCCTATAGTTATGGCGGGTCTATGGAGCACTTTGGGGCCGCGAGAGAAGATATTCAGGAGTTACTAGACAGCTGGAAAATGGTTGATGTCAAAGAGCCATTTTGGCCTCATGCAGAACGGGCAAAGAAGGATAGAGACGTAGAAGATAGAACGTTGCGTAGGGCACCGTTGATTGAACTCACTCTCGAGGAGATGAATAATTCTTTTATCCTTGACAGTGGCACAGAAAGCCTGTTGGAGCGCCTTGAGGTTAACAAGGTGCTGGCAACGCCGAATCAGGAGCTAGCTGTGGATGGGGTATTTCCGGTAACTACTAGCCTCATCTACTACTACGATTTTGGGGACAACTGGACTATCACTATCACGAAAACAGACAACTGCGATGACCTCCTGGAGAACAACGATATTTCCGAGGATGAGCTTGCTAGGGCCGAAGAAACTGTGCTAAGCAGGCATAAGCCGGTTTGCCTGAAGAAAGATGGTGTGTCCGTACTCGACGACGTCGGGGGACTGAGCGGGTATGCTGATTTCTTGGGAGCTATCTACGAAGGTGATGATAAAGAAGAAAGGGCAGACTACCGGGCTTGGGCGAAAAGCCTTGGTTGGAGCACGCGGAAAACAGCTAATCACACCTGGCTGTGATAAAGAGGGGCGGAGCTAGCGCGGGTGTGCCCAATTATAATGTATTTTAACGCGTTTAATCGCGCGCGCGTGTTCGAACGCGTTAAATTTGCGCGCGCGCGTGTAAAACGCGTTCGAACCTTACATGGCGTCAGAGCAAACCTAGCTTTCCATCCAGAAGTATAACAGCATTGCTTGCCCTTATATATGCGCGAAAAACGGAGCAGCGTCCCGCTGCCTTTTACTCATATTCATTAGCCTGCCTCAGGCGACGAACTGCGCCAAAGACCTCTAGCAAGTATTTAGCAAGTATTTCTTGATAAGAAGGCCGCTTTGACGGGTATCAACGAAATCGTGCAAAAAATATAGCTCGCTGGCACCATACTCATCCTTCTGCGCAAACCAGACTTGCCGTCGCGCCTCATGTTTTTTTCCGGTAATGAGACGTCGTGCGTATTGCAATTAACTGTCATCACCTATCCTATTAAACAAATAGTGAAACAAATAGAACCCGCCAGCGTATGAGTGCCCAGCTAAAATGCATTTTAACGCGCATTTGAACGCATTTTACGCGCGCGCGCGAAAGTGCCAGTTTAATTTACGCGCGCGCGTGTTAGAATGTACTTAGAGGTGAGCGTTTATGAGAAAGATGGCGTTTAAGGAATCACTTACAGTAGAATTCAAAAGCGATCGGAAAAAACTGCCGGATGAAATCCTCGTAGAAGCTGTTGTTGCCTTTGCCAATACTGACGGTGGGGAGATATACCTTGGAGTGGAAGATGGCGGAGAAATCACTGGTCTTCATCAAGATCATGCAGATCCATTAACCCTGTCGGCATTTATCAGTAACAGGACCGTGCCGCCAATTTCTACCCGCACGGAAGTGCTTGAGTATGCTAAGCCCGTATTGAAGATTTCTGTGCCCAGAAGTGCAACAATTGTTGCAACGTCTTCCGGGAAAATGCTGCGCAGGCGCTTAAAAGCTGATGGTACGCCAGAGAACGTCCCTATGTATCCGTACGAAATAACGTCCAGGCTATCTAGTTTAAGCTTGTTGGACTTATCGGCCCAGCCTCTACCCAATGCTGACTATGATGATCTGGACGTAGTTGAGCGCGAAAGATTAAGGAATAGCATTAGAGCCTATAAGGGCGATCAGGGGCTATTGTCGTTGGCAGATGATGAGCTTGACAAAGCCTTGCGCCTAGTTACTACAGTCGACGGGAAACTGGTCCCCACAATGGCTGGCCTGTTGCTTATCGGTAGAGCAGAAAGAATTCAGGAATTGATACCCACTGCCGAAGCCTCGATTCAGATCCTGGAAGGTACCAGCGTGGTTGTCAATGAGTCATTTACACAGCCTTTACTGCGTGCCTTTGAGCAGATAAATACTTATGTTGCGGCCCGCAACAGAGAAACCGAAATGGAAATGGGCTTATTCAGGATTTCGATTCCTGACATTGATAAAAGAGCATTCAGAGAGGCGCTAGTGAACGCCTTCAGTCATCGAGATTACTCTATGCTTGGCAGAGTTATCGTTAGGCTAGAAGATGAAGGCTTAACTATCAGCAATCCAGGAGGATTTATTGAAGGCATTTCCATCGATAGTCTGTTGGATGCAGAACCGCACGGGCGTAACCCGGCGTTAGCAGACGCTCTTAAGCGAATAGGATTAGCAGAAAGGACTGGAAGAGGGATCGACAGGATATTTGAAGGTTCTCTGCAATTTGGCAGGCTGTTACCTGATTACAGCGCGTCCAACGAGCGCACGGTTAAGCTGTTTATCCCCAAAGGCAGGCCAGATCAAGAATTTATCAAAATGGTTTCTGAAGAACAGAAGCGCATAGGGCGCTCCCTGCCGATTCATTCATTGCTAGTGCTAAATACGTTAAAACAAATACATCGGGCAACGATCGAAGATATCAGCATGCAGACAAACATAGATGGCACCAAAATAAAGGTAACGCTAGGCAATCTGATAGACTCTGGTCTGGTTGAGGCAATCGGTACCGGCAAAGCGAAAACATATATCCTTAGCTCCAAGGTATACAAAAGATCAGACAATACAGTTGGTTACGTTCGGGCAAAATACATCGATGCAATTAGGTTTGAAGAATTGGTTCTAACGCTAGCGAGGGAGCAGGGAAGCGTAACTAGAAAAGATGTGATGGAGTTATTGCATCTTAGTTCGGACCAAGCCTATCGTGTCTTAAGGAAAATGGTTGACGACAACAGATTAAAGTTGCGCGGTAAGGGGAAAAACTCTAGGTATGTTATTAAGGGTACATGATAGGCCACAGCTTCCCAAGTCAGCATAAGCCACCCAACCCCTATATATTCCGCCCGGAAAAAATAAACCACTATATATTGATTTTTACCTCACGTTCGGCAAGGAACTTGGCCACCGATGGAGAACATATGCAACAACAGAAATATATGTATAGCCGTTAAGGGGGCCTATGTTAGTGTTAGATTTGAAGGTGCTGATCGTTGACGACCAGAGTGGCATTCGTCGTCTCCTGACCGAATACTTCAAACACGAAGGCTGGCAGCCGGTGGAGGCTACGAACGGGCGGGAAGCCCTGGAAATGTTGCCGGAGAACCCCGATGTGATTTTGCTTGACATGAAAATGCCTGTCATGGACGGCATTGACTGCTTGACAGAGTTGCGCCAATCACACCCTGACCTGCCGGTGATTGTGATGACCGCCTATGGCGAGCTAGAGATCATGGAGCAGGCGGAAGAGCTTGGTATCAGTGCCAAGGTGTTGAAGCCGTTTGATGTGGTAGCTCTGCGCGATACGGTGCAGAGGGTGCATGTGCAGCGGTTGCAGGTAGGGTAGATAATTTTGGTTTGCAGGAAGATTGCAGCGCAATGTCAAATATATGGCGTAAGGCCTTCTATTGGCCGACGGTAAAATTACCGTCGGTATTTTTGTGCCTTATTTATGCCTTATATGTAAGTGGCATGAATCTTGCATGTTATTGTTTGCATAATAGTTAGCAACGCTTTTGGCGTTGCGGGAGAAAGGGTGTGTTATTTGTGTTGCGATTACGCATGAGCCAGGCAGATGCCCACTATGCTGGCGATCTGGTTGATGGAGCGCGGCTGATGGCTTTGTTTGGCGATGTGGCAACAGAGTTGTTAATCCGCCAGGACGGTGACGAGGGTTTGTTTGTGGCCTATGACATGGTGGAGTTTACGGCCCCGGTCTATGCGGGTGACTACCTAGAAGTGCGCGGTGAGATCACGAAGGTGGGTAATAGCTCGCGGCGCATGGAGTTTACCGCCCATAAGGTGATTCAAAGTTTGCGTGATGCGGAGCAGCCTTCGGCGGCCGAAGTGTTGGCTGAGCCGCTGTTGGTGGCCCGGGCCAGCGGTACCTGTGTAGTGCCCAAAGACAGACAGAGGAAGGGGTAGAAAGTAATGGACAAGTTGATTATCACGGCGGCCCTGGTGGGCGCGGAGACTACTAAGCAGGATAACCCCAACCTACCAACTTCACCACAAGAGCTGGCCGACGCGGCCTATGCCTGCTGGCAGGCGGGGGCTTCCATTGTGCATTTGCATGTGCGTGATGCCAACGAGCAGCCGACGCAGGATGTAGCCGTTTTTGCCGAGGCCATGCGTTTGATCAAGGAACGATGCGATATTATTGTCCAGTTTTCTACCGGCGGGGCGGTCGGGTTACCAGTGGAAGAACGCACTAAGCCGCTCGGCTTACGTCCAGAAATGGCTACCTTGACCACCGGCACGGTGAACTTCGGGCCCGATGTGTTCTTCAACTCGGAGCCATATGTGGAAGCTATTGCTAAAGCTATTCAGGAGAACGGGGTTAAGCCTGAGATTGAAGTTTTTGAATCTGGCATGATCGATAACGCTTTGCGCTTGGTGCGCAAGGGTTTAGTCACGCCGCCTCTGCATTTTGATTTTGTCATGGGTGTGCCAGGTGGCATCAGTGGCACGGTGAAGAACTTGCTGCACTTAGTCGAGAGCATTCCGGCTGGTTCCACTTGGTCCGTAGCTGGCATTGGGCGCACGGAGCTGCCCCTAGCAACTATGGCCATCATTATGGGTGGCCACGTACGGGTAGGCTTTGAAGATAACATCTACTATAGCCGCGGGGTGAAGGCTGCAAGCAACGCCCAGTTAGTAGAACGCATCGCGCGTCTGGCTAAGGAACTGGGGCGAGAGGTTGCCACCCCTAGCGAAGCACGTCAGTTGCTGGGGATGACTCCTTAAGAATAAATACTACTATCTGGAGGTGTGGTATGGGGAAGAAGGTAAAAACTTGGCAAGAGGCATTAGCAGTGGTGCAAGACGGTATGACCATCATGATTGGTGGATTCTTGGCCGTTGGCACGCCGGAATGCCTCATCGATGGGCTGCTAGAGTGCGGTGTGCGCGACCTAGTGGTCATCGGAAATGACACTGGCTTTGTCGACAAGGGCATTGGTCGCTTAGTAGCAGCCGGACGCTGCCGCGAAGTGATCGTGTCGCATGTAGGCACCAACCCTGAAACCGGGCGGCAGATGCATAGTGGCGAACTCAAGGTTACGCTGGTGCCCCAGGGCACGCTAGCCGAGCAAGTGCGGGCTGGCGGGGCTGGCTTGGGTGGCATCTTAACGCCAACCGGTATCGGTACGGTGGTGGCCGAGGGGAAACAAGTGATCGAGGTTGGTGGCAAAGAATATTTGCTGGAATTGCCACTGCGAGCCGATGTAGCGCTGATCAAGGCGCACCAGGCCGATGAAAAGGGTAATCTGGTTTATCGTCGGTCGGCCCGTAATTTTAACCCACTCATGGCGAAGGCTGCAGATGTAGTGATCGCCGAAGTTGACGAGATTGTGCCCGTCGGGTCGCTTGACCCCGACGCCGTAGTGACGCCGGGACTATTAGTAGACATGATTGTGCCGGGAGGTGCCCAGCATGGATCCTAGAGAACGTATGCGTGAGCTAATCGTACGCCGAGTAGCACGAGAGTTAAAAGATGGCGACGTGGTTAACTTAGGCATCGGCTTGCCGACACGCGTAGCCGATTACCTGCCAGAAGGTGTAGAGGTGCTGTTCCAGTCGGAAAACGGTTTTGTGGGACTGGGGCCAGCGCCCGATGTAGGACAGGAAGACCCGCATGTGGTGAATGCGGGGGCGCAGCTAGTGAGCATTTTGCCAGGTGGTGCCTGCTTCGATAGCGCCACATCGTTCGCCCTGATTCGGGGCGGCCATGTCCATGTCACTGTGCTCGGAGCCCTCGAGGTAGACCAATATGGTAACTTAGCTAACTGGATGATTCCAGGTAAGCTGGTGCCCGGTATGGGTGGAGCCATGGATCTGACAGTGGGAGCTAAGCGGGTGATTGTGGCGATGGAACATACCAACAAGGGCCGCCCCAAGATTTTGGAGCAGTGCCAGTTGCCGCTCACGGCGGCTAAAGAGGTGGATCTGATTGTAACCGAGATGGGGGTTATGGAAGTGCGGCCTGATGGTTTGTGGCTGACCGAGATCGCGCCCGATACGACAGTGGAAGAGGTGCAAGCCGCCACCCTGGCACCGCTTAAGGTAGCGGACTATCTGCCCGTGATGCAACCGTAGGGTGGGTCGCGGGGACGTACACTTGTGTCAGGGAAATTTTGGGTGACCGGGCGGCCCGGGCGAGATAGGATCTCGCCCCTACACCACAACGAAATCATGGCTGGAAAAAATCCTTCGATAAGTATATCCTATAGAGGAGGTAACCTGGTGAATAAAGCTATCATTGTCTCGCTTGCGCGTACCCCAATTGGTACTTTTAACGGAACATTAGCCAGTGTTTCGGCGAAAGAATTGGGTAGCATAGCGATTAAAGAAGCTCTAAATCGTGCTAAACTGGAACCGGAACAGGTAGACGAGGTTATAATGGGCTGTGTGCTTCAGGCTGGGCTAGGTCAAAACGTAGCTCGCCAGGCAGCTCTGGCTGCCGGCATTCCTGTTGAGAAGCCAGCGATGACCATTAACCAGGTCTGTGGCTCTGGCCTGCGTGCAGTCGCCTTGGCCGCTCAAGCTGTCATGCTAGGCGATGCCGATATCGTAGTGGCTGGCGGCACAGAAAACATGAACCAGGCCCCTTACTTACTTAAGAACGCTCGCGGTGGCTATCGCATGGGTCACGGCGAGCTAGTCGACAGCATGATTAGCGAAGGGCTGTGGTGCGCTATCGGTAATACTCACATGGGCATCACGGCTGAGAATCTAGCCGAGAAGTATAATATCAGCCGGGAGGAGCAAGACGAGTTTGCGGCTGCTAGCCAAAACAGGGCTGAGGCGGCACTGGCTGCCAACCGTTTTGCTGATGAAATTGTGCCGGTGGTTATCCCTCAGCGGCGCGGCGATGCAATTGTTTTCGACCGGGATGAGCACCCCCGTGCTGGTGTAACGGCTGCTTCGCTAGCCAAGCTGCGCCCTGCCTTTAAAAAAGATGGTACGGTCACAGCGGGTAACGCCTCAGGCATCAACGATGGCGCAGCCGCAGTGGTTGTTATGTCGGAAGCAAAAGCCAAAGAGTTGGGGATACTACCCTTAGCTACCATTCGCTCCTATGCTAGCGCTGGTGTCGACCCGGCCCACATGGGCCTCGGGCCCGTACCAGCTACGAAGGAAGCATTGGTTAAGGCGGGGCTACAGCTTTGCGATATAGATCTAATTGAAGCTAACGAGGCCTTTGCCGCCCAGTCGTTAGCGGTAGCAAAGGAACTTGGCTTAGACATGGACCGCGTTAACGTTAATGGTGGTGCTATTGCCCTGGGCCATCCGATTGGCGCTAGCGGCACCCGCATTTTAGTTAGCCTGATTAGTGAGATGCAGAAACGTGATGTGCGCCTCGGCCTCGCTACCTTGTGCGTCGGCGGCGGCATGGGCGTGAGCATGATTGTGGAACGATAAACCCCGTTAGGCCCTGTGGCCTCACGGGGCGGGTCGACCAACGGGCGACCCCTACGTATCCCCCCAAAATGGTCTCGTAGGGGCGCCCCGCTGGTGCGCCCACCTGAAAGGAGTCGGCTTACATGAAATTCTTCTTAGACACGGCCAACCTAGATGAAATCCGCCAGGCAGTGCGCCTGGGCGTGGTGGCAGGTGTAACCACCAACCCTTCGCTAATTGCTAAGGAGGGGCGCGAATTCCTGCCAACAGTGCAGGAGATTTGTCGTTTGGTCGCTGGCCCAGTCAGCGCAGAGGTAATTAGCCTCGAGCCAGCCCAAATGCTGGTGGAAGCGCGTGAGCTAGCGCAGCTGGCTCCTAACGTAGTTGTTAAGGTGCCGATGTGCGCCGCCGGGTTAGAAGTTGTGCATACTTTGGCCCGCGAAGGCATCAAGACTAATATGACTCTGATCTTCTCCGCCAACCAGGCGCTACTTGCAGCTCGCACCGGTGCCACTTATGTCAGCCCCTTTGTGGGCCGTCTTGATGACATTGGTAACTCAGGGATGACCGTGGTGCAAGACATCGTTGATATCTTTGATCTCCACAGCCTCGATACCGAGGTGATCGCGGCCAGCGTGCGCCATCCGGAGCATGTGTTGCAGGCAGCCCGCGCCGGTGCCCATGTCGCCACCGTGCCTTTCAAGGTGTTAAAGCAGATGGTCGAGCATCCATTAACCGATATCGGCATCGAGAAATTCTTGGCCGATTGGAACCAACAAAAATCCCGCAAATAACCG
>CALNBW010000390.1 GCA_937874815.1 uncultured Bacillota bacterium
AAGGGGACACACCTCTGCAGGAAGCGCATTTTGTGGGCCGAGGAATGTCCCCAACGAATTCCGGTCAAATGCGGCCAACTGTTTGAGCCTTGGCGAGTTTTGGCCGCATCAGGCGGTGGCTAAGCTCCTACCTACAGTAATCAGGCCACACGCGCGCGAGCAGGACCACAACCTTTAGCAGTAGTCTCCCCCCTGTCCGGCCCGCGACCTCAAAACCCTCTTTCAGATACAATCCCGCATTCCTGGCCAACCATAGGGGCGCTTTGCTAGCGCCTCTTTTTTTATGCTTGACAAACGTATCATATCCATCTATTATGATATTAGCATATAGATACCCCTGGGGGTATGGGTATAGCCTGTACCGAGGCAGGCTGCAAGTGGGCCGGCCGTTAACAGGGAAATACTGTGTATAGAGGGCCGTAAGGCCAATCTCAAGGAGGGTAAAACATGATTCACGTAACCGATGCCAACTTTAAACAGGAAGTTTTGGACCATCCAGGTCCAGTATTGGTCGACTTTTGGGCACCCTGGTGCATGCCTTGCCGTATCTTAGGCCCGATTATTGATAAGCTGGCCAAAGACTATGCTGGCAAAATCAAAGTGGTGAAGCTCAATACCGACGAAAACCCAGCCATGTCTGCCAAGTATGACATTATGGCTATCCCGACCATGATTATCTTCAAGAACGGCAAGCCGGTGCAGAACATTGCTGGTTTGCTACCCGAAGCCCACCTTAAGCAAGTGCTCGACCAGGTACTGGCGGCTTAACATGTCTCAGGACTTGTCTGAGCTAGAGAGCATTATTCCGGAGCTGATGCGGCGTTTAAAACGTATTGAAGGCCAGGCGCGGGGCATCCAAGGTATGCTAGAAGCGGGTCGCGACTGTGAAGAGATCATGACCCAAGTGGTGGCCCTCAAGGCCGCGGTGCAGCAGGTCGGGGTGGCCATGGTCGGTTGCTTGCTAGAAAGCTCGTTGCGCAGTTCTCTAGAAAAAGGTACTGACACTAGCGAAGCAGTAACCAAAGCCAAGAAAATGCTGAATAAGCTCTAGAGGGGAAGAGGGAGAAATGACTATGCTGCCTGGATATCCTTCCGGTAATGGGCAAGCGAAGTGGCAAGAGATCAAATCGCGTGAGCTTAGTGCGCTTCTAGCCCAGGCCACCATACCCCCCGTTTTGCTTGACGTGCGAGCATCCTACGAATATAGCCAAGGCCATATCCCGGGGGCCATTCATATCCCCCTGAGTTCGCTCCCACATGCCTTGGCCAGCCTAGACCCAGCGCGGGCCTATGTAATCGTTTGCTATAGCGGCAGCAGGGCCCGCCGCGCGGCTGCCCTGTTGGCAGGGCATGGCCTTAACCAAGTCGGCGTATTGCTAGGCGGCATGGACGCCTGGGAGGGGCCGACTACCCGCTAGCTTGACAAGGACTAACCGGAGTAACTACCCCTCAGGGTGGCTACTCCGATTTTTATGTCCCCTGGTTAATTATTGCTGAGTAGCGTGTTAATTTCCTTGACGCTATATCCAGTGGCAGGTAAGATATGAATAGAGAGTTATTGTAGGGACTGGTTGGAATTCCCAGCAAGGTTGTGCCTAACCTAATGCTTGGTGATCCAAAGAAACGGTGTAAAGGGGAGATGTTTACAGTGCTTAACCATCGACAAAGCCGTGTGCTACAAGTAATCTGTTTGACCCTGGTTGTTGCTCTAGCAGCGACTGCCTGCAGTCAGCATGCCGGCGCGTCCCTTGACCCTGCTTCAGTCGCGGACATCGTCGGCGACAGCCGAAGCGCTCTCTTAGTCACCGATGCTGGTGAGTTGTGGGCAACAGGTTTGAATGATTCCGGGCAGCTGGGAATCGGCCTAGAGAGCAAAAAGCTAGTGAAAGTAAACCAGGTAACGCCAATAGTCAGCGGTACCCCGACTCATTCGATTCATAACCCCGCCCCCGGTTACCTACCCGCTCCTATTAGGATAGCTACCAATGTCAAACAGGCCGCTATTTCGTCCCAGGCCGGTGCCTATTTGACTAGTGACGGTAAATTATGGGTCATGGGTTACGAAACGAACCTGAAATATTTCCCGGAGGTGCGGAAAGCGCTAGACAATCAGACTCTGGGTGGTACTCGAAGCAACGTGACTCGCCCCCTTAAAGTTATGGAAGGGGTTAAAAAAATCGTTGGCGGTTGGAACCTGCTTATCCTACAAGAAAACGGTGATTTGTTTGGTACTGGTGATAACAATTGGGGCGAGTTGGGCCATGGGCAAACGATTAGCGATCCGTTGCTTATCGACCAGGGCGTTACCGATGTCTTTATCGGCAATGGGATGACGTTCTATCTCAAGAACGACGGCGATCTTTATAGCTGTGGGCGCAATATCTGGGGAGAACTCGGTTTCGGCGAGCCGCTGAAAGTTGAAGTCTACTATGCTGATATGCCTCCCCAAGTAAGAATGAACATCCCGCCCCAGCGGATAGCGACAGACGTGCGCAGCGTGTATAGTGAGGGCTATTCTACACTCGTACTCAAAACCGATGGCAAACTGTATATGCTGGGCGAGGATCTTGAAAACATTTACCTAGATGGCTCAGACTATCACACTACGCCGCAGCTAATTGCCGAAGACGTGCGCAAAATGGGTATAGCCAGCTTAGAGGCCGGCCAAGCGATAATAGTCCTTAACAATAGCGGTCAGTTAATGGGCTGGGGTAGTGGCTTAGCCAGCCTCGGTGTAGAGGGTAATGGTAACCAGTGGGCAGAGATTACGTCTGACGTGAAAGATTTCTGGACCACGCCTAACCTGTTTGTGCTTACTAACGCTGGGCGCATGCGAGCCGTCGGGCCAGTGCTAGATCTTTTCTCAGCCGAGGTCATCAAAGACAAAGATGTTGGGCAGCTGGGAGGCTGGTCTTGGGACTGACTGTCGCCGCCATGTATTGCCGATAGCATAACGGAAAAGAAACCGGAGTAACTTCCCGGTTAGGGCAGTTACCCCGGTTTTCTTGTGTGCCTAATGAAGCTCTGTTTTCCTTTGCCTAGGCTTATTCCTAAGCTTCGCAGCAACGAAGGCGACCAGGAAGGCAGCAGCGGATCCTACTATGCCCGTAACCCAAATAAAGCTATAGCTAATTACTACAGGCGTCAGTTCAAAATACTTGAGCAGCGAAGCTGCCGTAACCCAGCCAATAAACACACCAATGATGCTGCCCCGGGCGATTCTTGTGCTCGGATAGAGTGGGCGGCGCATAAGACACCTCCTTCAGGGTCCCTGCCTAATCTTAATCTCTGTTGCTGCCTCCTCGGCTGGCAGGATAAATCAGCCGGGGCGGGAAATAGGATAGTAAGACATTACTATTCACTAAGGGGGCCGTTAGAACATGATTTTTGCCAAACCCGGTAAAGAGAACAGCCAGGAGACCATTCGTTTAGCCATAGAGCATGCGCGGCAGGCTGGCATTAAACAGATAGTTGTCGCTTCCAATGCTGGTGTGACTGCTGAACTTTTGTTGCCCTATGCTGCTGAATTTGATGTCACTGTCGTTGGCCAAGTATTCGGTTTCCGCGGCGATGGTGAGCCTAATCCTATGACTGTGGCAATGAAAGAGAAGTTGCAGGCTGCAGGCATGCAGGTTTATCACGGCACCCATGTGCTTTCAGGTGCCGAGCGAGGGCTTAGCAATCGCTTCCAGGGAGTCTATCCTGTGGAGATTATTGCCCATACCTTGCGTATGTTTAGCCAAGGCGTCAAAGTTGGGGTGGAGATTAGCGTGATGGCCCTCGACGCCGGCCTAATTCCAGAGAAAACACCAGTGATCGCTATCGCCGGCACTGGTCGGGGCGCTGACACCGCTTGTGCAATTATGCCTGCCCATGCCCAGCGTATTTTCGAGACGAAGGTCATAGAGATTATTTGTAAGCCATAACGCCCAGCCATGGGCACCAGCCACGGGGACGGTCGCTTTGGCGGGTTTACATAAGCCCTGTGAGTTAACAGCATATTAGGGGGCAGATTTATGACGAAATTTAAGGAGCTATTTGCTCCGAAAGACTTAACAGAAGGCACACCTTGGAAACGGATTGTTATGTTCACCATACCGATGTTGATCGGCAACATAGCCCAGCAACTCTATAATACGGCCGACTCTATTATCGTAGGCAAATACGTCGGCGATAACGCCCTAGCGGCCGTCGGTAGTGCTTCGCCCATACTGAATTTATTATTGGTGTTATTCGTGGGTGTCTCTGTGGGGGCGGGCATCATGGTGTCCCAGTTCTACGGAGCCAAAGACAGAGAAAAACTTTCTCGGACGATCGGCATCTGTATTACTCTTACCGATCTCGTA
>CALNBW010000391.1 GCA_937874815.1 uncultured Bacillota bacterium
TATGATCAAGAAACAGCCAACCGCAACATTGTGGAAGTAATTGTGGGCAAGCATAGAAACGGACCGGTTGGCACCGTGAAATTGACCAACTTACGCCATATTGGTCTCTTTAGCGACCCAGCCCCAGAACCTATTGACTAAAGGGGTGATCCAGTGAGCAATAGGTATGATTGCATTATTGTAGGTACCGGCCCGGCCGGTATCTTTGCTGCTTGGGAACTTTGTCAGAACTCGGATTTAAGAATACTCATGCTTGAAAAAGGCCGCGATATTGCCGACCGCTATTGCCGCCTGGCGGCTACCGGCCAAGGTTGTTTGCATTGCCAGCCCTGTGCCATCGTTTCCGGCTGGGGTGGGGCCGGTGCCTTTAGCGACGGCAAACTGACTCTTACCACCGATTTATATCGATCACGTCTATCTCCAGTTTGGCGCGCCGGCTGAAGTGCATGGTCTGGATACCGAGCGCGTGCAGCAAATTCGGCGCCAGGCTGCTGCAGCCGAGTTACAGCTCATACCGGCAGCAGTGCGCCACCTAGGCACTGACCGCGCCCAAGGCATACTGGCCGGCATGCGTCAGGCCCTTGACGCTAAAGGCGTTGAGGTACGAACCCTCACTACAGTTAAATCCTTACTGGTAGAAGAGCAACAGATCCAGGGCGTGGAGTTGGCCGACGGCCAACAGTTTTTCGCTCCCTATGTTATCTGTGCCCCTGGGCGCGAAGGCTCGGAATGGTTTGCTAAAGAAGCGCAGCGCCTCGGGTTGAATTCCCGCGCTAACCCAGTAGATATCGGGGTGCGGGTGGAAGTACCGGCCGCCGTGCTCAGCCATTTGACCGATGTTGTCTATGAATCAAAGCTAATCTACTATTCGCCTACTTTCGATGACCTGGTGCGCACTTTCTGCATGAATCCGCAGGGCCAGGTCGTTGTCGAGAACAACGCTGGCTTACTGACGGTGAATGGCCATAGTTACGCCAACAAGAAAACCGATAACACCAACTTTGCCTTGTTAGTGAGCAAAAGTTTCACTGAGCCTTTTCACGAGCCCATCAGCTATGGCAAGTACATCGCCAGTTTAGCGAACATGTTAGGCGGCACTGTGCTCGTGCAGCGCCTGGGTGACTTACTAGATGGCCGTCGTTCGACGCCCGAACGCATCGCCCGCGGTTTGGTGCGGCCCACCCTGCCGGAAGCAACGCCAGGCGATTTAAGCTTGGTTCTGCCTTATCGCTTCTTGCAGTCACTGCAGGAAATGCTCGCCGCCTTCGACAAAATTGCGCCAGGCGTTTACTCCCGCCATACACTACTCTACGGGGTGGAAGTCAAATTCTACTCGTCGCGGGTAGAGTTGTCATCCGAGCTAGAAACAGCTATTCCCGGCTTGTTTGCCGGCGGTGACGGTGCTGGTGTCACCCGGGGCTTAGCCCAAGCTTCTGCAGCCGGCGTGCACATGGCGCGGGCCATCTTGCAGCGCGGTTAAAGCACTACCATAAAATGATGGGTTGACAGTTCCGTCAGCCTGCTGTAACATATTTAACTGTAAGGCTCCAAAAGGGCCTCAGGGCCCCATAGTGAAGCGGTTAACACACCAGCCTTTCACGCTGGCGACGCGGGTTCGAATCCCGCTGGGGTCACCATACGCGGTGCCGTGGTGTAGCGGTTAACATGCCGGCCTGTCACGCCGGAGATCGAGGGTTCAATTCCCTTCGGCACCGCCATCTTGCCTCGGTAGCTCAGTCGGTAGAGCAACGGACTGAAAATCCGTGTGTCGCCAGTTCGATTCTGGCCTGAGGCACCACCTAGATAACTAGCGGAAGTAG
>CALNBW010000392.1 GCA_937874815.1 uncultured Bacillota bacterium
GTGTCCACGTCTATTCTACTGATTGTAAACCAAGTATCTGTAATCATAGCGCCCTCCCTCTGTCAAATTATTGCAGGGTGAAGCTCCGTCCCCTGTCCCAATAGGGTGAAGCTCCGTCCCCTGTCCCAATAAATGATTGAGATACCTGAGGCGTATGTTCTAGCTGGACAAATCGGGGAAAAGCTTGCTGGTAGACGGGTCAAGTCCGTTATGGCCAATCATTCACCCCATAAGTTTGCTTGGTATCATGGTAATTCGGCAGACTATGACAGCTTACTGAGGGATAAGCAGCTGTAGTCGGCCACAGCGCGCGGCGGGCTAGTGGAAATCCTCCTCGAAGACACCCGCATCGTGCTCGGTGATGGCGTTGCTTTGCGCTTTATTCCAGCCGACCAGAAGCGCCCTGCGAAACACCAATTGCTTGTGGAGTTCGCAGATGGTTCCGCTTTGGTAGCGACAGTGCAAATGTATGGAGGCATGTGGTGTTTTAGAGAGGGCGAATTTGACAACCCCTATTACCAGATAGCCTGCACCAAGCCTTCACCGCTAAGTGAGGAATTTGATGCAGTCTATTTCGCAGGCCTACTAGACGAAAAGGGACGGAAGAAAAGCGCCAAAGCCTTCCTGGCTACTGAGCAACGCATCCCTGGTCTAGGCAATGGGGGGCTACAAGACATACTTTATCAAGCCAACATCCACCCGAAACGCAGCATGGCATCGGTAATAGATCAGGAACTTGAAAGCCTCTTTCTGGCAATCAAGTCGACGCTATGGCAAATGGCTGAACAAGGAGGGCGTGATACGGAAAAAGATCTGTTTGGTCAACCGGGTGGCTATCGTACAGTGTTGAGCAGGAACACGGTTAACACGCCCTGCCCTCGTTGTGGCGAGTTGATCCGTAAGGAAGCTTATATGGGGGGCAGCATTTACTACTGCTCTACCTGTCAGCTCCGTTAATCCGATGGTGGCAGACGCGACCCAGCTGATTCTGCGGCCTGCCACGCGGACAAGAGTCCGTCGTCCGTCCCCTGTCCCATTGCTGAGCAAGAAATGAGGCTAGACAAATGGATATACTAGTAGACATAACGGGCGTAACCCTAGAAACTGAACGCCTAATATTGCGCCCCTGGCGGGAAACCGACCTGGATGATTTTTTCGCCTATGCCTCTGTGCCGGGTGTGGGAGAAATGGCGGGGTGGCTACACCACGACTCTATAGAAACGTCGAAGCAAATCCTTGACGCTTTTATCAGCAGCAAGAACATGTTCGCCATCGTCTTGAAGGAGAACGGTAAGGCAATTGGTTCCCTCGGGCTCCATCTTTCCTGGGCCAACGACGACCCCCTATATAAAAACCTAAGACAGAAAGAAATAGGTTACGTGCTAACTAAGGAATTTTGGGGCAGGGGTCTGATGACAGAAGCCGTTCTCGCGGTGATCAGGTTTGGCTTCGAAGTGTTAAAGCTGGACGCCTTAACGGTTGGGCACTTTATAACGAACAGCAGGTCTCAGCGGGTCATAGAGAAATGCGGTTTCACTTTAGTTAAGAGCACGGAGCATTACGCCAAGCAGCTTGACAGAAGCTTTAAGGACCTGAAGTATATTCTATTACCATGAACGGGATCAAAGTGAACCGAACAGAGACTGTCCCTGTTCGGTTCATCTCTACCACATAGGGAAAGACCCACAAGAAGAGCATGCGGATCGTACGATTCTGTAGATAGCACTGCCACGGAACTCAAGGGCAGCGTTGCGCAGTTCGATAGCCTTGTAGGTATCGTACAGAGGGCAACTTCACTCTAGACGATGTCAAGAATGAGCCGCGACTGAAACGATGAGAATACTTGTTGATGCCAATGTTGTTCTAGATATCTTGCTCAAGTGCGAGCCGTTTTTGGAATCATCGTACAGCGCACTGAAGTAGGCATTAGAGAACAAGGTTGCCCAACCTGCCTACTTTGAAAATGGCAGCCATGTTTACTCCCTCCTTCAGTTTGAACTAAAGCTTAGT
>CALNBW010000393.1 GCA_937874815.1 uncultured Bacillota bacterium
GGGTGCAACATTTACAGGCTACTAGAGCTGCGAATGGCGCTCTTTTACTTAACCACTAGCGCAACAGCCCCTTGCAGTCCGACAGGAACGCCAGTGAGTTATCATATACCGCATCCTGCATCTGGGCAGGCGTAAGGCCACGAAACGCAGCCGCAGTAGCGAGCGTGCTCTCTAGCACTAGGGGTGCCGCTGCCAAGGAACAGGGCTCTCCCGTTACCCAGGCGATAGCTTCGGTGCCGTCGGTTTCCGTCAGCAGGCGGTCTAGTGGCACCTGCTGGCAAACCATCTGAACGGTCTGGTTCACCTGAATATCTGGCCCTAGGGTGAAGTAACAACCTAGATCAACGTAACCCGCAAGATGCACCGCATCGCCCGAATACCAATGCACCATTATCTTGGGCGGGGTATAGCTACGTAGCCACTGCAATTCCTCTGCCTCTGCCCCCTTTGTGTGCAAGATAACCGGCTTGCCTAAGGCAACGGCTAACTGCAGCTGATAAACGAAAGCCTCGCGTTGCATGGCAAGCGGCACCTCTGTCCAGACAGTATCCAGGCCAATCTCCCCAATAATCGGTACTTGCTCCAAGACCCCTTTGAGCTTGAGCGCTCGCGGTTCAAAGTCAGCCACACGCCACGGGTGCAGACCGCAAGTGGGGATTATGCGCTGGGATACTCTGGCTAAGTCTAGTACTCTAGCGCAGTCATCGGGGTGCGTTGCAGCAACAAACTGCCACAGGCCTTGCTCGGCTAATTCTATTGCCTGTCCGTGCTGAGCAGGGTAAATATGAGTATGGGCATCAACGAGTCGCATCTTAGCCGTTCTGCAACAGCTCACGCATAACTTCAAACATTGCTACTACATCCGGCTCGTCAATCATCTCATAGGGGCTATGGGTATACCGCGCTGGGAAAGTGAACAGTGCCGTGGGCACGCCCATACGAATTAAAGAATCACCATCAGTGGCAAATCCGTGGAAAACAGCATGCTGCACCGGCTGCTCCAGCCGTTCAGCGGCCGCGATGAGCAGATCCGCTACCTTCTCGCTATAATGAATGCGCGCATCCTTATGGGTGATAATTGGGCCTTTGCCCAGTGCAGTAGGCATATAACTACTCTTCACCGTGGGAATATCACCCACAAGTCCAATTTCTAAAGCTATGGCCAGATCAAAACCTACTTCATGAGCTAAGTTCATCGATCCGCCCAAGCCCACTTCCTCTTCAATAGTAGCCGCGAAATAGAGTTCGTACTGTAGCTCCCTCCCCTGCAAATCGCGTGCCAACTGGGTCATAAGCGCCAAGCCAACCCGGTCGTCCATAGCTCTGCCCACAATATGGTGGCCAAGACGCTTAGTTTCAGCCGCGAAAATAACTTGACTACCGGGACGGATGCCCAAGTCCTCTACCTCGGCGCGACTAGATAAGCCAAGATCAAGGAAAAAGTCATCCCAATCAACCGAGTCTTCGGCACGCTGGGCAGCTGTACGCACATGCCCACTAGCCACCCCGATCTGACCAGGATGGTACGCTGCCCCTTTCCCCCTAACCAGGACAGGCTGGCCTATATAGGCGGTGTTGGGAGGCACCGTAGCCTCGCTTCCTCCCGTTCCGTGTGTTAACCAGCAGAAACCATCGTCCGTTATGCTCTTGACCAAGAAGTTGATCTGGTCCATATGGGCAGTGATCAACAACTTCGGGCCGCTGCCCCCTACCTTCGCTAGCACGTTACCGACTTTGTTCTGCCACACTCGCTCGCATAGCGGGGTCCAATCGGCTACCATACGTGCCGCCACCAAATCCTCGTTACCCACAGGTCCCGGAATCTCGGTATACTCCTTGATTAGATCAAAAAACATGCTGCCCCTCCTTTGTTGCTTGGAAACGTATGTGAAGAATTCCACACCATTGCGATAAATCCTGCCCCAATACTCCAACGTTATGCTGGCTGGTACGTGGGACTGTGGGAATACCGAAGGGCTGACAAAGGTCGTGGTCGTGGTCCTGCTCGCGC
>CALNBW010000394.1 GCA_937874815.1 uncultured Bacillota bacterium
CCCGCCGCACCTGCTTGGGAGCCAGCCGAATGTTATCGAGAACAGTCATGTGCGGAAATAGGTTAAAGCGCTGAAAAACCATACCCACCTCTTGCCTAATGCGGTTAATATTAGTGGTACGATCGGCGATATCTACCCCTTCAATCCAAATATGACCTGCGGTAGGCGTTTCTAGCAGGTTCAAACAACGCAAGAAAGTGCTCTTGCCAGAGCCGGAAGGGCCAATTACGCAAACCACTTCGCCCTTTTGCACAGAAGTATTAATACCCTTTAGCACCTCTAGCTGGCCAAAGTTTTTTACCAACCCTTCTACCTTAATCACTTACGGCCAGCCTCCTCTCTAAACGAGATACTAGGTGAGTAAACACCATGGTTAGCGAGAGATATATGATAGCTGCGCCCAGCAGAAAAGCCGGGAAGGCATAGTATTTGGCGCCCATAACGCGGGAGTTATACATTAGTTCGCCCGCGCCAATCGCTGAAACTAAGCTGGAGTCTTTAAGTAAGACAATAAACTCGTTGGCTAAGGGTGGAATGATGCGGCGAATAGCTTGCGGTAGAATGACAAAGCGCATCGCCTGGCCATGACTTAAGCCTAACGAACGAGCAGCTTCCATCTGCCCTTTTTCCACGGATTGAATGCCAGCTCGTACAATTTCCCCCATATAGGCACCACTGTTAATCCCCAAAGCGATAATGCCCACAAGAATCGGGTCCGGGCTAATGCTTTGGCCAGTAATTGTTACATAGATCTGGGGAATGCCCAGAAACAAGAACAGTATCTGCAAAAGCATCGGTGTGCCGCGAATGACAGTGACATATACCCATGCCAAGGCGGCGACTAAACGGTTACGCGATAATCGGGCCATACCGACAATTAAGCCAAGCAGGGCACCTAAGCTGATGGCGCCCAATGTCATATACATAGTTGTAATGGTGCCGGACAACAGGAAATCTCGGTGTTGCCAGACGAGACCTAGATCCACATGCAAAACTCCTTTTGTTAGCCATTAGGCCTATTCTGCCCTACTTAATAGCCCATTTCTCCAAAAGCTCTTCGTATTTCTCGCTGGCCTTCACTTTGGCTAGTGCCTCATTAACAGCTTCTAGAACTTCGGTATTACCTTTTTTCACCACAATGGCATTTTCCTCGACCGTTAAGGGTTCGCCTACGATAACCAAACCATCATGATGCACGTATTGCTTGGCTACTGCCTGGTCTGCGACTACAGCTTTGGCTGTGCCATTTTTAAGCATAAGAATGGCCACAGCGAAGTCATCCAGGGCTTTTACATTGGCTCCCAGGATAGTTTTAGCTGCCTTTTCACCAGTTGTGGCCATCTGCACAGCAACAGTTTTTCCATCAAGGTCCTTTACACCCGTGACGCCAGAGTCTGCTGTGGTTAGCAGCACTTGGCCACCACTATAATAGGAATCACTAAATTCAACATCGCGCTCCGGATCAACAGAAAAGCCGGACATACCGATATCAATCTGACCGCTTTGCACGGCAGTGACTATAGTATCAAAATTCATGGGCTTGAACTCTACGTCTACACCCATTTCAGCGGCCATAGCCGTAAGCAAGTCAATATCGAAACCGATGATTTTGCCGTCGTCGTCTACTGTTTCAAAAGGCGGATAATCGGGGCTTGTGCCCACAGTAATTACCCCGGCATTCTTGATCTTCTGCCAAGCATCTTCTGTGCTGGGCGCACAGCCAATCAAGCTTACCGCTAATGTTAACGACAAGCACAAAAGAAGCAACGTTTTAGTTTGTTTTTTCATGCTGTTTTCCCCCCAAAATAATATAGCATAACTATATACCGGGCTAAATAAATATGCAAGGGTAGCATAAAGATTTGCCCTGAAATAGCGGCAGGTAAGTAGTGGTATAATGCAGAAGAAGGATGATGGGTACCTAGGGTTACCCGCCATACATCGGGAGGTGCAATGATGATTAATCAGGAACGAATTGTACAGGAGCTTATGGAACTAGTGCAAATTGACAGTGCGCCGGGGCAAGAACGTTTGCTGGCTGATGCCCTCAAGCAAAAGCTAGTGGCGCTTGGCCTAGACGTCATTGAAGATAACGCGGGCGCTGCCATCGGGGGCAACGCTGGCAATATTATTGCCCGCTTGCCAGGAACGCTAAAGGATGCGCCTACAGTAGCTTTTGCGGCGCATATGGATCGGGTCACTCCTGGTCTGGGGATCAAGCCGCAAATTAGGGACGGTGCAATCTATAGTGACGGCACTACCATTCTCGCTGCCGATGACGTAGCCGGCATAGTACAGATGCTAGAAGCTGTGCGTGCCTTAGCTGAGCAAAAGATTGAGCATGGCGATATCGAATTACTTTTCACCATTTCGGAAGAAGCTGGCCTGCAGGGAGCGAAAAACTTGGATCGCAGTTTGATCAAGGCGAATGCCGCCTATTTCTTGGATGGCGGTGGCGATGTGGGTACTATTATCCCCTCCGCACCTGCCCAGAGAAAGATCACGGTCAAAGTTAACGGCATTCCTGCCCATGCCGGCATTGAGCCCGAGAAGGGTATTAGCGCTATCGTGGTTGCCGCTGATGCAATCACACACATGAACCTGGGTAGAATTGACGAGGAAACCACCTGCAATATCGGTACGATTAAAGGTGGCATTGCTACTAACATCGTCCCCGCTGAAGTAACTCTGTTGTGCGAAGTGCGAAGCCGCAATGAAGCAAAGCTAGCTAAGCAGGTTGACCACATGGTAGGTGAGTTTGAGGCTGCGGCAAAGCGTTTTGGCGTAACCGCGGATATTACGGTAGACGAAAGCTACCCAGCCATGAACCTTAGTGAAGACGATCAGGCCGTGCAGTTAGTAGTTGAGGCCGTAAAGGCATTAGGACTCTCCCCTGTTCTCGTACCTACGGGAGGCGGTAGCGATGCTAATATCTTGGTTGGCAAAGGTTTGCCCTCTGTTATTCTTGGCATCGGCATGGAAAAGGTACACTCCACGCAAGAATTTATTGCCATCAAGCAATTAGTGGCTGGCGCAGAACTAGTTGTGGCTATCGTGCAACAGGCTGCCAAGGCTTAGGCAAAAAACATAAAGGGCGTGTCGCACAACGTTTGCTGACACGCCCCTTCGCATTAATGCCCCGGGACTATCCGCCCAAACGCGCATAGCTAGGCTGCATGTAGTGCCACATCCCCCCTACGTCGTCTGGTGCACGCCACCAATCGGCAAGCGCACGGTGGCGGTTGTCCCCTTGCCCACTTCGCTACTCAGCAGTAGTTGGCCCCCGTGTAGGGCAACAATCTCGTTGGCAATTGATAGCCCTAGACCGCTGCCCGGTGAGCGACCATCCACCTTCACAAACTTGCTGAGGACCTGAGGCAGATCTTTGGCTGCTATGCCAGGGCCTGTGTCAATGACATCGATTTCCACTGCTTCACCAAAGCGGTGGGTGCGGATAGTAATTGATCCGCCCATGGGAGTGAACTTAAGGGAGTTATCTAGCAGGTTAAGTAACACCTGTTTCAGCCGGTTGCCATCGCCCTCCATTTCAGGCAGCCCGCCGCCCAGTTCCATCGCTAGTGCCACCGATTTTCTGGCGGCTTTGATGGAAAGAAGGTCATGTATCTCACCCACCAGGTGGTTGATACTGACGCTTTCCAGGTTAAGACTAATGCGCCCCGCCTGCAGATGGGAGAAATCAAGCAGATCTTCCACTAGGCCGATCATCCGCTCCGCTTCCTTGCAGATGATCTCCAACCCCATACTAATCTCAGCTTTATCATCTAGCCCGCCCGAGCTTAAAGTCTCCCCCCAACCTTTAATGG
>CALNBW010000395.1 GCA_937874815.1 uncultured Bacillota bacterium
AGGAAATTACACCATTCATTTGAAAAGCATCCTTCGCAGGGTGCTTTTATGCTGTATTTTTGAATCTGTAAAGAAGTGCTTGAATCTTAGCTGACCTTTGCTACAATTGAGAGAAAGGCAAAGGGGGCTACCAGCAGACGATTTGCCACAAAGGGCAGCCGTCTCTGGCGCAGGTGGTTAGTAACTGCGAAAAGCGTGCCATAGGCACAAATGGCGGGTTTGGCTACAAGGCGATCCATGAGGGCCAGGGAATTGCCCTCATGGACAGTATGATTCTGGCACACTGGAGCTGCGCCGGGAGCAAGGTGCGAAAAAACAGAAAATCAGCTACTAGGGCGGAGTTGCAGCGGCGCCGCTTTCAGTATAAATAAACCCGATACCACCGGGCAAGGTGGGGAAAGGAGAATTCTATGGAATTCACAGCAATCGCAACCCAGGAGCAGTTTGACGCCGCCATTGGAGAACGTTTGAAGCGGGAACGCGAGACGCTTGCCAAGAAGTATGGCGATTACGACGAGCTGAAAACCAAGATTATCGGCTACGAAAAGCAGATTGGAGAGATGAGCAAAAATGCGGCGGATGCCAGCAAAAGATATGCTGGGTACGACAAGACCCTGGCAGAATTGCAAAGCAAGATAAAGGGATACGAGTCCGCCTCGTTAAAAGCACGTATTGCCCATGAGGTTGGGCTTTCCTATGAGTTGGCGGGCCGTCTCTCCGGTGACGATGAGGACAGTATTCGCAAGGATGCAGAAGCGATCTCCCAGCTGATCGGCCGGCAGAAGCATAAGGCTCCGCCGCTGAGATCCACGGAGCCGGAAGGGCTGGACGACAAAAAGGCTACACTCCGTACGTTAACCACACAACTTAGCTGTAAAGGAGATTAAAGCATTCCAAAAGCTTCAGCAGCTTCCTTGAAGGTCATATCCTGGTAGAACCGTAAGCGCAGGGTTGCGCTTTGTTCTTCCGGCAGTTGGTCAAGGGACTGCTCCAGCGCGTCATGGAGTTGCTCCAGGAAAATACGCCGGTCCGCTTCCAGATAGTAGTCTACTGCGTCGGAAACCATGTTACCCACGGTCAAATCATCTGTATCATATTCTAATGGCGCGTCAAGGCTGCTGGTACTGTTCAGCGGGTCAAGGCGCTGTTTCTTTGTCCAGCAGCCTGCTACCTCCGAAAAGGCAGTTTTCAGTGGGTAATTCAGCCATGTTAGGAAGTTAGCGTCATTGCCTTCCTCGTAGGTCTGAACGACCTGAATCACGGCCAGGAAACCACTTTGGTATAAGTCCTCAAACTCAACGTGCCTGTTCTTCCATGCCAGCACCCACTTATTGGCCTGCTGGCACACAAAGCGCTCTACTTGCTCCCACAGCATGGGAAGCAGATCGTCATGGCCTGACTGAATGAGGATAACCAATTCTTCGTTGCTCATGTTCACGCTCCTGCAATGAAAAGAGGGGCGCACCAGCGCTTGCCAGCACGCCCCATGGGGTCAGGATT
>CALNBW010000396.1 GCA_937874815.1 uncultured Bacillota bacterium
CCACGCAAGCCAGGGGCTCTTCCGCAATGTGTACTGGCATCCCCGTTTCTTCGCTAATGAGTTTGTCTAAACCTTTGAGCAAGGAACCACCACCAGTCATCATGATGCCTCGATCCATGACGTCTGCTGCCAGTTCCGGCGGGGTGCGCTCCAGGGTTGACTTAACTGCATCGATAATTGCCCGCACTGGCTCCGCCAACGCTTCGCGTACCTCAGTCGAAGTAATCTCTAACGTCTTAGGCAGACCCGTAACAAGATCTCGGCCCCGGACATCCAGGCTTTGCTCTTCCTCAAGGATATAGGCAGAACCGATACTCTTCTTTGTTTCTTCCGCTGTACGCTCACCAATCATCAAATTATAATGGCGCTTGATGTAAGCCATGATTGCTTCATCAATTTCGTCACCACCGACCCGAATAGAGCGATGGGTGACCACGCCACCTAATGAAATAATAGCTACCTCAGTAGTGCCCCCTCCGATGTCTACGATCATGTTGCCTGTCGGCTCCTCTACCGGTAGACCAGCGCCAATAGCAGCAGCCATCGGCTCTTCCACGATGATCGCATCACGGGCGCCAGCCGACTTAGTCGCGTCGTAAACAGCCCTTTTCTCCACCTCTGTAACCCCAGACGGAACACATACCACTACTAAGGGCGAGACAAAAGGACGCCCCTTTATTGCGGTAAAAATGAATTTGTGCAACATCTTCTGCGTTGTATCAAAGTCTGCAATTACACCATCCCTGAGGGGACGAATGGCAATAATGTTACCTGGAGTGCGCCCAACCATTCGCTTTGCAGCTTCGCCAACTTCGAGCACTTCTCCCGAATCGCGCTTGATGGCCACTACTGATGGCTCATTGAGCACTACGCCTTTGCTTTTAACGTATACTAAAGAGTTTGCCGTCCCCAGATCAATGCCTAAGTCCTTAGAAAATGCCTTCTGGAAAAAATTCGTCATTCTGCTTGCCCTCCTGCGCCTAGACTAATCCCTTTTCTTTCATGCTTATAGTCTTACCATCACCAAAAACAACATGATCTAAAACCTCTATACCAATAATCTTGCCCGCTTCAACTAAACGTCGGGTAACCTCAATATCTTCTCTGCTGGGAGTTGGATCCCCGCTAGGGTGGTTATGGGCTGCTAACAAAGCGGCAGCGCTATGCCTAATGGCATACTTGAATACTTCTCGCGGATGAACGATGGACGCATTGAGGCTGCCGCGGAAGATCGTTCTTCTGGAAACAATTTTGTTCTTGGTATCCAGCAAAACGACCACAAACTCTTCATGGGCCAGTTGTTGAAAATAGGGCATCAATACCGCCGCTAGGTCTTCCGGTTGACGAATTGTCGCATCATACATGCGGCTTTCTGCAATCCGCACTGCGAACTCGGAAATAGCCGCCAACTGGCAAGCCTTGGCCACTCCAATGCCCGGTTCCATTTGCAGCTCATCCGTTGATAGTTCTAACAACCCACGCACGTCGCCAAAACGGGTTAGCAGACGATCAGCTAAGTGCAGAGCAGATTCACCGCGCACCCCAGTAGCCAAAATAATCGCCAGTAACTCCGCATTACTGAGTGCCTGTGGTCCTAACCGCAACATGCGCTCCCTCGGTCTTTCCTGCTCCGCCATATCCTTAATGAGTAATGGTTTTGGCATACAATTACCTCCATGCAACTTCAATAATGGGGGCATAATGCCTAGCACCAAGCAGCATCTAATTGCTGCCTCAACTCTGCTAACCTGCTAAGCGGCAGTCCAACTACATTAAAATAACAGCCATCAATCCTGTCAATGAACATCGCAGCCATGCCCTGAATGCCATAGGCACCGGCCTTATCATAGGGTTCATCGGTCTGCAAATACCTAGTCAGTTCCTCATCCGTGATTTGTCGCATATGCACCCTGGTGTGAACGACATCGCTGATTTCGCGGCCACTAGCACAATCAACTAGAGCGATTGCCGTAAACACTTGGTGCCAGTCAGCCGCTAGCGACTGCAGCATGCGGGCGGCCTCATCCCTATCCCTCGGTTTGCCTAACAGCTCTCCAGCGTGTACCACAATGGTATCTGCACCCAGCACAACGCCTGCTGGAAAGCGGGCGGCTACTTCTCTAGCCTTCCCCAGGGCATTATATAATACAAAAGACTCTGGTTCACTGGCAGTAGTTGTTTCCCTGAAATTACTAGGGTGGACCTGGAACTGCCACCCAATCTGTTGCAGTAAATCGCGCCTTCTCGGTGAGGCTGAAGCCAGAATAAGCTCGGTCATAGCCGCTTATATAAGATGAAGGCCAAAATTAGGCCGAGCACGCCCGCCACCGTGAGACGTAAGGAGAAGCCGATAGTTAAAGTCAACATGTCCAGGCTGAGCACAAGGGGCGGATTAATGCCGTAGGACTGGCTCGATAGGTTGAGCCAGGGCGCGATACCACCTAAGGCCTGTCCTAGCAGACTGCCGAAAAAGGAACCCAAGACTAGGAAGAATACTAGTAACCAACCATTTTTGCCTTTGCGCATAGTGCACTCTCCTTTTCCAACGGTGCAGCCTCAAGTATATCCATGCTCTATTCTAACATAGCCGCTGCTAATAGGCGTAACTTGTGTAGATTTCAATTTTTGTCTGGTAAAAGAAAAGTCGCCCCCAAAGGAGCGATCGCTGATCAAGGTCGTAGGTGCTGTTGCAAATAGCTCGGGGCCGAGAGGCCTGCTAGGCACAGGCTGACGCCAATCGTGCCTACGCAGGGCCCCATCGGCCCCTTACCATAATAACAGGAGCGCGACAGTCCCTAAGACCTTGCCTAGAAAAAATCATTGCATATGGATAGCTTTCTTAGGGCATTTCTCTACGCATAGTCCGCAGCTGACACATTTCTCTGCCCCCACGGTATGCTTGGCTTTTACTTCGCCAGTAATGGCACCGACCGGACAAGCCTTCTTACAGATGGTGCAACCAATGCAATCATCGCCGATTATGGCCTTAGGTCTTGCTTCTAGTTGACCGTCAATAGCCTTTGTGGGGCATTTGGCCACACACAGCCCGCAGTTGCGACACTTGCTGTAATCAATGCTGGCCAGGTTGTTCTCAACGTGGATGGCATCAAAGGGACAGGCCTTTACACATAGACCGCAACCAATGCAACCGGTGCTACAAATAGCCCGCACCTCTTTGCCCTTGGCCTCAGACCGACACTTAACCTGCACCAGAGCGGTATCAGGACGCATGGCGATAATGTGGCGCGGACAGGCTAGCACGCACTGTTTGCAGCCAGTGCATTTTTCCTCATCAATCACCGGCATGCCGTTATCATTCATACTGATCGCATCAAAGGGGCAAGCTCGAAAACAATCGCCATAGCCTAAACAACCGTAACTACAAAGTTTATCTCCGCCGCCCACAGCCTGGGCTGCCTGGCAGGTCTGCACGCCGGTATACTGAAAACGGGTGCCGCATTCAGCTTTCCCGCCGCCGCAATAGACGGTGGCAACCTGCCGTTCACTAGTATCAGCTGCCACCCCCATCACCGCTGAAAGTTTCTCCACCACAGGAACGCCCCCAACCGGGCATTTGTTCACTGGGGCCCCCTGTAATATCGCATCGGCGTAACCGCTGCAGCCAGGATACCCGCAGGCACCACAGTTAGCACCGGGCAAAACAGACAGTAACTCTTCGGCGCGGGGGTCTACCTCTACCGCGAATTTCTTCGATGCATAGGCCAAACCAGCCCCGAACAACAGGCCAAAGCCACCCAAGACCCCAATGGCACTTATAATTAACGTTAATTTGCTCACGCTATTCACCTCCGGCCTAGAGCAAGCCTTGGAAGCCAAGGAATGCTATGGAAAGCAAACTTGCCGTGATCAAGGCGATAGGAAAGCCCTGAAAAGGCTTGGGGATATCAGCAAAATCTAGGCGTTCCCGAATACCCGCGAAAATGACAATAGCCAAGGTAAAGCCGAGGGCGCCAGCACAACCGTTTACCATTGACTGCAGCAGATTATATTGGCTATCGATATTAAGAATAGTGACCCCTAGTACGGCGCAGTTGGTGGTGATCAGGGGTAGATAAACGCCTAGGGCCTGATAGAGGGTTGGGCTAGATTTGAGAATAACCATCTCCACAAACTGCACCAAAGCAGCTATGACTAAAATAAACGCCGTAGTCTGTAGGTAGCCTAGGCCTAGCTTATCCAAGATATATACCTGCACAGCCCAGGTAACAGCTGAGGACACCGTCATGACAAAGGTGACAGCTAGCCCCATACCAACGGCCGTTTCCACTTTTTTTGAGACGCCTAAGAAGGGACACATCCCTAAAGTACGGGAAAGCACAAAGTTGTTGATTAGTATGCCGCTAACAAAAATGACGAGCAGATTCATTACTATTGCCCCCTTACGCTATGCGCCGCGCGCGCAGATGGTTGAGCAGAGCAATAAGCAAGCCTAGCGTTATTAAGCCACCGGGAGCCAGAATCATGATCAGCATGGGCTGAAAGCCGGCCCCAAATAGGGCCTTACCAAAGATGGTGCCAGCACCCACTATCTCCCGGATACCACCTAAGAGCGTTAAGGCTCCTGTAAAACCAAGCCCCATACCTAATCCGTCAGCAGCTGCAGCGAGCAGACCATTCTGCGAAGCGAAAGCCTCTGCCCGCTGCAGAACGATACAGTTGACAACAATTAAAGGAATAAACAAGCCCAAGGCCTGATGCAAACCAGGCATAAAGGCCTGCATAACCATATCTACAACAGTAACAAAGGTGGCTATTACTACCACATAGATGGGGATGCGGATTTTGCTTGGTACAATGTTACGCATCGCCGAGATCATCAAGTTCGAGCAAACAAGAACGGCTGCGGTAGCTAACCCCATCCCCAAGCCATTAACTGCCGCCGTCGTGACAGCGAGCGTAGGGCACATGCCTAGCAAAAGGCTGAAGGTAGGATTCTCTTTAATCAGGCCTTTGCTGAACTCTTTCATGTAATTCACAACGCGCACCTCCTGGTCTTTATTTTGTAGCTCCCCCAAATCTTACAGGCTTGGTGTAACGATCAATTAGAGGCGTTAATGCGTTCATGATTAAAATGGAATAAGTAACGCCTTCTGGATAGCCTCCCCACAGACGAATTATGCTGGTGATTAGGCCACAGCCGATGCCCATTACCAACCGACCCCGCTTAGTCACTGGTGAAGTAACCATATCGGTGGCCATGAAGAAGGCACCCAATAGCAGACCGCCTGCTAGAACATGAAAGATGGGGTCGCCACCAAAAGCAAACGTAAAGACTGCCACTGTGCCAATAAAGCCAGCGGGAATGCGCCAATCGATAATGCCACGCCACAGCAGGTAAAGCCCACCGACGATCAATGCTAAGGCTGATGTCTCCCCTAAGCTCCCAGGGATTGCCCCTAAGAACATCGCACTATAGGCCGGCTTCGCGGCCCCGCCCAGCGGCGTTGCCGTCGTCAGGAAGGTGAAAGGGGCTACCCATGCTGTCATCTGAGCTGGCCAGGAGGCCAGCAGAACAGCTCGGCCGACCAAAGCAGGGTTAAAAGGGTTATTTCCTAGTCCACCAAAAACATGCTTGCCGATGCCGATAGCAACGATAGCACCTATGGCTACTATCCACAGGGGCAGGCTAGCCGGTACGTTAAAGGCTAGGAGCAAACCAGTTACAGCAGCACTATAATCACGAATAGTAATGGTACGACCAGTTAGCTTTTGAATTAGGGCCTCAGTGCCGACGGCAACGCCAACAGAAACCAACATTAACCACAGGGCCCTTAAGCCAAAGAAGAAAACGGCTAAGGTGGCAGCCGGTGCTAACGCCATCAACACCTCCAGCATAATTCTGCTGGTATCCTCGCGGTGATGTTGATGCGGGGACGAAGCCATCAACAGTTTATTTTGTTCCACGTTCTCTCCCCCCTACGTACGCTGCTTGGCCCGAACCGCATTTT
>CALNBW010000397.1 GCA_937874815.1 uncultured Bacillota bacterium
CGACACAGGAAGCGATAATCCCCAAGCCTGCCGCAATCAATGCCTTCATCTTCGAGCGCTCATCTACGGAAGCTATCACCAAGAGCGCTAGAAACATCACCAAGGTAAGCTCGGGTGGTCCGAACAGTAAAGCGATGAACGACAAGGGCTGACACACGAAAAGAGCGACCAGATCACTGAACAAGTCACCCAACCAAGCCGACTTAAGTGACGCCTCCAAAGCTTTTCTGGCCTTGCCCTTTTGCGTAAGGGGGTATCCATCGCTAGCCATGGCCGCCGCCGCTGGCGTGCCAGGAGTGTTAATCAGGATGGCACTAATAGTGCCTCCCCAGTTGGCTGTTTTCATAATAGCCAAGATCAGGGCAATGCCAAGCCAGGGGGAAATATAGAGGGTAATCGGTAAGACCAGGGCGATAGCCATAATGCCCGTAAGGCCAGGCAATGCCCCCACCACCGTCCCTAGGAAGCTACCAAGGATGATAATCAGCACACCTGTCGGTGTAGCAACCAGTTTTAGAGCATCAAGCATGGTGGTCAACATATCACTAATCCCTTTCCCTTAAAATAGGACGCCAGACGGGAGCCTAATGTGAAAACCAATCTCAAACATGGCGTAAACTATTCCGCAGAAAACAGCCGCCATAAGAACACTCCGTAGCCAGCCATGACGGGCTACAAATCGCAGATAGCAGGTCATGCCTAAGGCAGTGACCACCACATACCCAATAGCCTGGGCCAAGAAAAAGTAAATGGCGGCCCCTGCCAGGCCCGCGAAAGCATGGGAGGTCAGTTGCCCACTGCTGGCAGTACTAGATATACCAGGCTGGCCCATAGCCAGCACCCCACCCGCTACAGCCACTAACAATGCCCCCAACACGGGGACCAGCCACGAAGGTGCATCAGTGCTATCCGCTGTTTGTTTCGGGCTTTGTGCCGGAATAACAAAACCAGCCAACGCCAATCCCACCACCAAAAAGAGCACACCTAGTTTACGATCATCCAACACGCGTTTCCCCTCCTCAGAACCAACAAAGGGCCTTTATTTGTAGATGCCCACCTTCTGAATGATGGGACCAACCTTCTCAATGAAGTCGGCCATGGAACGTGTGCAAGCCGCACTGTTCATGTAGCCAGTAACCACGCCAAGGCCTCCCATCGTGCTCTTGAATTCGTCAGCCTGCATCGCCTTCTCAATAGCTTTCTCTAAGGTCTTGACGATCTTTTCTGGCACATTCAAAGGAGCACAGATGGCATTACAGACTAGGACATCCGTGTCTATAGGGTAGTTAGTATCATTAAAGGAAGGGATATGTGCCACGCTGTCGACTTTTTCCCGGTTAAGAAACGCTAGGATGCGAATTTCGCCAGCTTCCTCCTGGGGCAAAGCGGCGGCCAGATTCATGAATGCAACTTCAGTATCGCCTCTTAGCAGGGCCAGCAAGGATTCTGCATCTGACGAATAAGGTACGTCTGTCATACGCAAGCCGTAGGTGTCGGCCAGAACCACGCCAGCCATATGCGGACCGTTACCTCTGCCTGTGTGGGCATATTTGACTTCCGTGTTCTTGGTGTATTCAACGAATTCTTCGAGGGTCTGAAACTTACTGTCGCGAGCCACGGCAAGAACACGAACCCCCACGCTAACCTGTGCAACACACTGATAATCCTTGGCGGTGTAGGTATAAGTAGATTGGTAAACGTCAGGGGCAGCGTTCTTGCCACCAATCCAGACCAGAGTATAGCCATCGGGCTTAGCACTAACCCCGTAAGCTGCACCCGTAAGACCGCCTGCTCCTTCCTTATTGGTAACCATGACCGGTTGGCCCAGTTCTTTTTCCATGCCTTTGGCTAGAGCCCGCACCGTCAGGTCAGAAGCCCCGCCCGCAGTCCAAGGTACGATAATCTCGATAGGTTTTTGCGGATACTCAGTTGTCTGCGTGGAAGAGCAACCGCTCGCAATGACGGCTACCATAAGCAACACTACGAAGGAAACAATCCCTTTTCTCATCTACTAGTCCGCCTTTCCCCAAATTTGGGCACCTCGCGCGCTGATACCCACCTGCTGCAAGTATAACGGTCTTAACAAAGGTCAGCTTATTCATTCTAGCGATGATAGTTATTAGTTCAGCGAATAACAGCAGTAAGAAAACACTCCCCAACTGGCACGAAAACACCGTTGACCCAATAACCAATCCTAGCTGCCATCGCCATAAAGCAGATAATGCTGTTCTAAACAGCGGGTAAACTCTTTGGCAATATCGCTTAACGCGCTACCTCTGCGCGAGATCCAACCCAATTCGGAACAAATATCCGTACCGACTAGAGGAATGTTCCGCCGACCTGGCGATTCGTCCGATAACGTGTAAAGGGATTCGGGCCACTGGGAATTAAGGTAGTAGGCATTGGTGGCCCTCAACATTTCATATATGACAGCCCGCGAAGAAGTTACGAGAGTGCTGTTGGCAGGCCTTAGACCGAGGCGTGCCACGATGTCCGCGAAGGGGCCCGCATCTAGAAATCCATATTTGATCATGGGGAAACCAGCAAGCATGTCGCTCGTCACATAGTCGATTTTTTTGTGGTATAAAGGGTTCCCC
>CALNBW010000398.1 GCA_937874815.1 uncultured Bacillota bacterium
CTGGGCGAGACAGGGTCTCGCCCCTACACATATCCTAGAATTCTTGGGAGAACCGTAAGGACGCTGCGCTGCTGCGCCCAGGCCTCATCAGCCAAACCGTCCCCGTGGCTGTTAGATGCTTACTAGTCGTGGCTTGCGGCGACGGAAACGGCAAGCACAGTTGAAGTTTATCTGCTTCACTAGTTGTTGTGTCTCAGCAAAAGCATGCCCCACATCCTCTGGCGCATGGGCATCAGAGGCAAAAGAGATATCGAAGTTGGCGATACGAATACGCCTCAGTAGGTCAACACGGGGGAACAGCGAACGGGCTGGTCGGAGCAAGCCACCGGTATTTACCTCAATGCAGATACGATGCCGTTTAATGCGAGCCAGCCACTCATTTTCTATGCGCGTGATAGCAGTAACGTCGGCTCGGTGACCAAAGTAGGCAATATTGCCTGGATGGCCAAGGACATCGAACAGTTTGCTCTCAACGGCTTGCGCCAATACGTCATAGTACTCCCGGTAGACTGCCTCCAAGTCCCGTCCCTCCCAAGATTCAGGATCGCCGTCAAAGCACCAGTCACCCAACCAATGGACTGACCCAATAACGAAATCCAGCGGCAGCCCCTTTAAAGCCTTGCGGATAGCATCTTCCTTGCCTGGAATATAATCTACCTCTAAGCCAGTCTTGACGGGCCAACCTTTCTGCTGAGCCAGGGCCATCAATTCCAAATAAGCCTCCAGATGCTGCGTCTGCTTGGGCGCGATCCTGTCATTGTAAAGACAAGGCTTGGACTCCACAAAGCGGTAAAAATGCTCGACGATACCCAACTCTTCCATGCCCCGCCTGTCCGCCTGGGCCACGAACTGCTCCAGCCAATCAAGTGTATAAGGGCCCTTCTCCAAGTGTACGTGATTATCTGCTAGCATAATATCACCTCATTTCAATAACTACTTCGCAACAACAACCAGCTTTCCTGCTACGTGGTACACTAGAGATAGACAATAACAGGGCGAGGTGATGATTTTGCAGTTAGCTCTACCACTGAAAATTGGTAAATGGCATACTAAGAATCGTGTGGTGTTACCCCCCATGGTGACGTGGGCAGCCAACCCGGATGGAACAATAACCGACTATGACCTAAAGCATTATGCATCCTTTCAAGACGTGGGTCTGATCATAGTCGAAGCTACGGCCGTCTCACCGGAAGGCAGATTGTCAGCCAGGCAAATTGGCGCTTTCTCAGATGACCACTTACCTGGCCTGAGCCGGCTAGCGGAGACGATTCATGCCCAAGGGGCTTTGGCAGCGATTCAGCTGCATCATGCGGGCGGGCAGACTAACTTAGAGAATACGCATGGTCTACCCTTACTAGCCCCTTCTGCCGCGGGCCATGAGTAAGGGTGATATTGAGCGCATACAAGAGGATTTTGCGGCGGCCGCAAAACGAACCACACAGGCAGGGTTCGATGCCCTTGAATTACACGGCGCGCATGGCTATTTGATCAGCCAGTTTCTCTCTCCAGCTATGAACCGACGCCAAGATGAATATGGTGGCTCTCTGGAAAACCGGGCTCGCTTTGCTCTGGAAGTAGTGGAGAAGGTGAAGGCAGCCGTCGGGGATAGCTGCTTAATCTATATCCGTTTGGGAGTTGCCGATGGCATTGCCGACGGACTAACTTTAGAGGAAGGTCGCCAGGTAGCTAAGTGGCTAGTGCGGTCCGGTGTAAAAATGCTGCATGTTTCTGGCGGAGTTGGGGGTGCCCCTGCAGTCGACCCCGCTGTCTCAGGAAACTGGTCACCGACCCTACGCTTAGCTGCGCAGATCAAGACAGTAGTTGATGTGCCAGTGATTGGTGTCGGCGGTATTATCCACCCCGAACAAGCGGAGGCCGCCCTAGACGCAGGTCTGGCAGATTTGATAGCTGTGGGAAAAGCTATGCTGGCCGACCCCCTCTGGGCCAGCAAGGCACTGGGGCATATCCAAGCCCCGATCAATGTTTGTCGCGCCTGCCCCCGTTGTGGCCATTTCAAGCATCCTTTTGTGTGCCCCGCCCATCCTCGTGCATAATAACAGGGCTGCTCAGCACAGGAGCAGCCCTTATCCTGAGCTTTACTGGCCCCTGGTGCGGATAAAAGATAAGATAGTAACAACTAAGCTCAAAGGATGATCATTATGTCGCAACGTTTTTCCCGCCTGGAACTGCTGATTGGTACAGATGGGCTCCAGTCTCTGCAAAACGCTAGCATTGCTGTATTTGGCATTGGTGGTGTGGGCTCTTTTGCTGCCGAAGCTCTAGCCCGCAGTGGCGTCGGGCGAATACGCCTAGTTGACCACGATGTTGTGTCGCTTACGAACATCAACAGGCAAATACTAGCCCTGGAGAGCACAATAGGCCAGTCAAAGGTGGAGGTAATGGCGGACAGGATCAAGCAAATTAACCCGGGCTGCAAAGTGGAGGCAGTCAGCGCTTTCCTGGATATAAGCAACTGGCAGGAACTATTAGCGCCAGACCTCGATTATGTTGTCGATGCCATTGATACTGTAACTAGTAAACTGGTCCTGATTGAGAAATGCCGCGAGCTAGACCTACCGATTATTTGCAGCATGGGTACCGGTAATAAGTTTGACCCCTCTTTGCTACAAGTCGCAGATATTAGCAAGACACGAGTCGATCCTCTAGCGAAAGTCGTACGCTTAGAGTTGCGTAAGCGGGGTATTAGTCAAGGAGTTAAAGTGGTCTTTTCTACGGAAGCACCGGTTCCGCCCCTTGCAGACCAAGAAAAACAACTGCAGAAGGCGGAACCGGAGGCCAGCCGACGCCAGATACCAGGCAGCACGGCTTTTGTTCCACCGGCGGCCGGCATGCTGCTAGCTAGCGCCGTCGTGCGGGATCTACTGGGGTGCACGCCGCCCCTTAGTTTCCAGGAGCAAAAATAGACTAGCCATGCCGCGACTATTTCCCGAGCAGCAGGTTGAGAACTCCCAAACCATCCAGCAGAACCACTGAAATGGCGACGGGCGTAAAGAAGCGCAGTACTCCGACCATAGCTCCGATCAGGCGGCGATTCTGCAACTGTCCCTGATTACTAATGGCATCTTGCACCGCTTTTTTACCCCACCTCCAACCGACGAACAGAGCAATAGCCACCCCGCCAACTGGCAAAAGAATATTGGAGGAGACAAAATCGCAGAGATCGAAGACAGTCAGGCCGAAAATAGTGAATGAGCTAAGCACATTAGTGGATAGGGCCGCTGGGATACCGAGCATCAGCAGACCAGCTGCTGTTAAGAGGGCCGCCTTCTGACGGGCATGGCCACGAGTTTCCACCAGATAAGACACGGGCACCTCAAAGAGTGACAATATCGCTCCCATGGCAGCTATAGCAGTTAGGATAAAGAACAAAAAAGTAAAGAGCCTGCCAAAGGGCATAGAGGCAAACACCGCCGGAATGGTGATAAAAAGCAGCGACGGCCCGGCGCTGGGTTCATAGCCGAAGGCAAATACGGCCGGGAAAATCGCTAGCCCGGCTAACAAAGAAACCAGCGTATCGGCCAGGGCTACTTTGGTGGCACTGGCGGGCAGGTTAGCCGTATCAGGCATGTAACTGCCATAGGTAATCATCGTTCCCATGCCAAGCGAGAGCTTAAAAAAAGCTAGCCCTAAAGCGTCTAACACGGCCGTGCTGCTCAGGCTGCTGAAATCCGGTTTGAGCAGAAAGGCCAATCCTTCACCCGCGCCCGGCAACGTTAAGGCGCGCACGCTACAGATGAGCAAGAGAGCAAAGAGTAACGGCATCAAGCGTTTGGTTACTTTCTCAATGCCATTAGCAACGCCCGCACTGATGATGAGCACCGCTACCCCGATAACGACGGCTTGCCAGAACAATACTGCAAAGGGCGATTGTACTAAAGCATCATAAACAGCGGCTGTCTGCTCCCCCGGGATCGACAAGGCTCCCTGAGCTGCCCTCCAGATATAAGCAAACACCCAACCTGCTACATCGGTGTAAAAGGCCAAGATGATGACGGCCGCTGCCATACCCGAAACGCCAATCAAATACCAGGGCTGCCGCGGTGCTAGCTTCTTAAACGCAGTCACCGCGTTAGCATGGGCCTTTCTACCGATGGCCAGCTCCCCAATTAATACCGGCAGGCCTACTAGAGCAATACAGAGCAAATAAAGCAGGATAAAAGCACCACCACCATTTTGGCCCACCAGGCTAGGGAATTTCCAGATGTTACCGAGGCCGACGGCAGAGCCCAGGGTAGCCAGAATAGCTCCGAGGTTGGTGGCAAAACCATCTCTGGCTACCGCTGGGCGATGATGCCCGTCCGCTGCATCTGGCGCGGGCTGTGTTTGATTTGGCATAGAAGAATACCTCCTTGTTGTCAGACGCCTGTTGGATGTGATGGAAGCAGAAAACCCAGCGCAAGCTCACTTAAAAACAAGTGGAACTTGCCGCCGGGTTTTTATTCCCACGGTGTGCGTTTGTACGCCTGTACCGCTCGGTCCAGTCCAGAAATGCTGCGGAACCCCTAGGTACACTTCCAATTATGTCATCACAGGCAGTCTCATATTGTCGCCCATTATAGCAAGGCTTTTGTAACGGAGTCAACCTATCTGCTTAAAGAAGCATGGTTTAAATTATTCGTATATGCCAAGCATGTAAACGGGCTTAATAGTGACCAATATTGGCGACGGAAGGATACTATAATAGTAATGGCGAATGGGCAACCAAAGGCATTTACTTTTGATCATGCACAAAGGATGGGAGGTTATCAGCATGTATCTTGAAGAATTCTTAGAATCGGCAACCATCATCGACCTACAAGCAGCATTATCAGCCAGGCGTTTTTCGTCACGAGATCTGGTGCTTTTTTACCTACAGCGGATTGCGGCTTTTGACAGTGGTGGCCCCGCACTCAACTCGGTGCTCGAACTAAATCCTGACGCCATCTTTATCGCAGAAGCATTGGACAGGGAACGCATGCACACGGGACCCCGCTCGCAACTATACGGTATCCCTGTCTTACTTAAGGATAATATTGACACTGGTGATAAACTGCACACTAGCGCTGGCTCCTTAGCTTTAGCCAACTCCTATGCCAACGGCGATGCGTTTTTAGTCAGTCTTCTGCGGCAGGCTGGTGCCATTATCCTGGGCAAGACTAATATGACCGAATGGGCCAATTTTATGACTCAGGGCATGAAAAACGGCTATAGTTCGCGCGGCGGACAAGTGCTAAATCCATACGGCCCGGGCCAGTTTGATGTGGGTGGTTCTAGTTCAGGTTCTGGCGCTGCCATTGCAGCGAATCTTGCGACTATCGCCATCGGCACTGAAACGTCGGGCTCAATCGTCAGCCCAGCCAACGCTAACTCTGTAGTCGGCATCAAGCCGACGGTTGGCCTAATCAGCCGCTCCGGTATAATACCTATTGCCCATAGTCAAGACACTCCTGGGCCACTGGCTAGGAACGTTACCGATGCGGCTATCATGCTTAACGTTATGGCCGCGGTTGACCCAGGCGACCCGGCGACCTGGAATACAGCCGAACTGAGGGCAGACGATTACACAGCGTATCTTGATAAAGACGGGCTAAATGGGGCTCGCATCGGCATTCCCAGGCATTACTACGAGCGCCTGGATGCAGAACGGCTAGAACAGGTAGATGCTGCTATTGCTTCCTTACGGGCCGCGGGCGCGGTAGTTATTGACCCCATTAGTGTTCCTTCTGCAGAAGAAAAAGCCGATATTAGTGTGCTTACCTATGAATTCAAGCCGGCACTTAACGCCTATCTGGGGCAGCTGAGCCCGCATGTGCCGGTTCATAGTCTGCGCGAGTTGATAAGCTACAACCAGCAACATGCCGAAACCATGCTGAAGTATGGGCAGACCATTCTGGTCAACAGTGAAGCGACCAGTGGCAAGCTGACTGAGCCGGAGTACATTAACTCTCGCTTGCGTGACTTACGGCAAACACGAGAACAAGGCATCGACGCTGCCTTAGCTACCCATGAGCTGGATGCACTGCTCTTGCCCGGGGCCTGGAACGCCAGTCTAGCCGCAAAAGCAGGCTACCCTGCCATCTGTGTGCCCGCTGGCTACCTGGCCAATGGTTGCCCCATGGGCGTTACTTTCGTAGCTAGCGCTTACGAGGAGCCTGTGTTAATCAAGCTAGCCTATGCTTTTGAGCAAGCTACCAAGCATCGGCAGCCGCCACGGCTAAAGAACTAGATCAAAAAAGCCTCGCAAACCGCGAGGCTTTTCAAAAAAGTTATCTGGCAGCGACCTACTCTCCCAGGGCTCATGCCCAAGTACCATCAGCGCTGGA
>CALNBW010000399.1 GCA_937874815.1 uncultured Bacillota bacterium
CTGTTAAAGCCAAAACCCGGGGGGCTTTAGATAAACTATCTAGCTACCCAATAGTACCAGTCATCACCGTAAGTGCCACCTAATGCAAAGTTCAAGGTATCCATAAAGAAACAGAGACAGCTATCGGTACCTTCCGGTACGGATAGAGTAAAAGCTTGAGGCCATGCAAGAGAACCACTGGCTTCTGGAGAGCCGGAGCCATAGTCTACATAATGCCTAATCCGCGGGTATGCAGGATCGCTTTGATTGACGAGTTGCGTCGCGGAAGACCCCACATTAAACGAAAAACTTACACTTGGTGGCATAAGCGAGAGAGAAAAACTAGCTGTAGTACCGCCCGTATAATCCCCCGGAGGACCGTACTCTACTATAGCTTGGTCCATGTCCGAACTAGGATCAATAATGGAATAGACTCTTTTAAATCCGCCTTGATTTGCCGTCGTTGTGTGTTGGGCCCGGACTTGCCAATAATCCTTTGTGTTATCACCGTCTAAAGCCGGATCGAGAATATAACAAGCTACAGAAGTGTAATATCTCCCGCTATTACCCGCCTCAAACAAATGAGACGTAGATCCTTTTATAATCCAACTTGCACTCGCCTGGATCGCGTCTGGTAATTGTAAAGAGTTATCCGGCGTCGCAAAGATAACATGTTGAGCACTTGCTAGTAGAGGTGCCGTAGTAATTTCGTACGAAACAGGAACCGCTATAGTTATTGTATGGTAAAGCCCGTCTGATCTTCTAAATAAGCCTTCCGCAACTAGCCTGCTATGCTCACCAGACTTATACCCTCCTCCCGCGCTGCTAATGTCTAGGTGCGTAGCAACATAATCCGGCACGACATCTTTTCCTATATAGAGAACGGGGATTCCACGGTCCACAATAGACCTAAGAATTTCTCTATTTTTATCTGATAACTCCGACAACAACCCGGAATCAATAACTACTCCTTTGATGCCTGCACCCGTTTTATCCGATAATGTTTCTATGGACTGTATAGTCTCGATTGCATCGAGACTCTGGGATAAATGATCTTGTGTAACAAAAAGTACTGAGTTTGCTTTCTCTGGTTGTATAATGGCTGAAGTTCTAGGCATCAAGCCTAGCAACAACATCAACATAGCAACCAAAGCCCAACACATGCCCTTTTTTTCCACAACTTTCATCCCCTTTTTAGTCCCTTTATAGTATATGTATATGACAGAGGGAGTGTATATTTTCTTGTGTAAATGGTTTTTCCCTTCGGCGATGCGTCATCCGATGGGTAAACAACCTTCGTCTTCATCAACTTTCTGAGCTGTCGATGATAACCCTCAATGGTTTTGGTGGTGTAGATTATGCGTCGTATTTCTTCTGGATACTTAAAGAATGTGGTTAGTTCACCCCAATTCGCCTGCCCAATTAGTCTGGGCTCGGCCATTCGCGAATTACGGGGTTAAGGGCGGTCGAATGGATTGCGGGTTGAGATGCAATCTTTTCTAATCCAGCCCGAACCCCCACCGCTAAAGAGAATCCACACGTAGTCATCCTTGCTGTCCATGATGCGGAAACGTAACACCTCGTCATATTTACGGGAAGTAGCGAAATCCGGCTTCCCATCTTTGCTTTCGCAGACCGTTATCGGCTGTGTGGTCCAACCTTCTAACGAATCCTTGGGATGAAAACGGCCAAGATTGCTGTCCTGAATCCAGCCTATGTGCACAACCTTTTCTAACTTCCATGGGGCAGTATGTACTAAGGCCCAGTCGCCATCCCGGGCCAGAACTGTGACCACACTTCCTTTTTCTAAGGCAAGGGAGCGCGCATTAGCATTAGGTGCCGCGGTGGAGAAACCAGGGTAAGGGAGTAGCCTGCATTCGCTAAGAACAAGATTGTACTCTTTTGCAGGCAAGTCCACTGGTTCTGTTAGCGAACTGGTCAGGTACCACGCGGGGGCCCAGCCCGCGGTTCCGTCCTCCAAGTGCACTAAGAACATTACCTCCCCGGTGCCGGTTCTAGCAAGTTTTTCCACGCGCGCTTCTGCGCCTTGTGTAGCTAGGCCATTAATTGCAACTTCAATTACTGGCCCCCTTGCTTCAGCTAGCAGCGCGCAGGGGGCGCGCAGATATACGGGCAGCTTCTGCATACAATCAACAAGGTCATTGGAGACCACATAGCTTTTGTAGGGGCAATAGATGTTAAATTCTACTTGGAAGTCCTCGTTGATACTAGCCAGTGACATCAATGCAAGAGCTTCAGCGCCTACGCTAATAGCCCCCGACTGTTCCACCCTAAGTGGCAGTTCCCAGTTCACGTAGCTGTTTACTGGTGCCTTAACGAACGTAGCCATAGCGTCCTGAAAATTGCAGTCTACCTGTTTTCCCTGCACAGTGAACAACACTTCAACCTGTTGCTCCAAAATCTTAGCCTTAGCACTAAAACTCCCCGCCTTTTCTAAAGGCTTGAGCGAAGAAAACTTCAGCGCCGCAAATTCGTCTGCTATATACTGCTCCACAAGATTCTGCTGGCGCAGCAACTCCTCTTGCCGGCCACTACAGGCCGTAATAGTGCCAAACAGCAGCATTGTTAGCAGAGCTGTTGCTAACCTCCGAGTAGACAACACCTTCACCTCCTCAGTCAGAACCCATTGATTTCAAACACTTAATGACTACTGCTCGGGGTGCTGTTTGCTACACCCGCTTTCCAGAAGATTACTCCTATTATATCATGTGACTTTGCTGCCCGCAGCCACCAAAGCTCGGATGGCAATTGCTGATACAAAACACACCCCGAAGGCTAGCTCCTAAAGCTAAAACTCGGGGTGTCATTTCTCTATTTCTGTTTAAGGTCTTTTGACGTGATTAAGTGGGTTCTGTTTGGCTCCATTTATGCGGAACTCAAAGTGCAAATGTGGACCTGTACTCCAACCAGTAGAGCCTACCTTGGCAATCTGCTGCCCCTTGAGGACCTTCTGGTTATTGCTGACCATCAGCACTGAAGTATGCGCATACACCGTAGAGCGATTATTGCCATGGTCTAGAATAACTACCTGCCCATAGCCCGTCATCCAACCAGCATAGAGCACAGTTCCGGCATCAGCAGCTACTATTTTTGCACCCATCGGTGCTCCGATGTCAATTCCATAGTGAAAACTAGGACGACCGGAAATAGGATCTTTGCGTTGCCCATAACCGGAGTTGATCTTAGTGCAGCCAGGAGTTGGCCAAGTGTATGTACCTGTCCCAGAACCAGCGTCAGGGTTCTTGCTTTGGGCTTCCCGGATTAGCGCCTCCATTTCTTTCTCAACCTTCTCCAAGGTGAGCAGACTTTTCTCCCATTCGGCGCGATCTTTCGCCAGCTGGTTTTTGTAGCTGTCGCGCTCTGCCTTACGGGAAACAATAGCACTACGGTTGCGATCTGTTTCCCTGCGTAAGCCGGCGAGCTCATTCCGCTTCGTTTCTAACAGCTGCTTTTGATCTTCTATACTAGCCTTTTCAACCTTAATTGAATCAACTACCGTTACGTCTTGGGCTACTACACGCTGCAGCATGCCAATACGATTGACGAAATCGCTAAAGCTACGGGCGTTAAACAAAACTTCTAAATAGCTAATGGGGCCCCGCTCATAAAGTGCGCGTAAACGCGTCTTTAACATTTCTTGCCGGAACTCCAGCTTTTCTTCGGCTTCAGCTAGTTCTTTCTCAGTGACCTCAATTTCCCTTTCCGTTGTCTGCAGGCGACTCTCTAAGTAGCTCAGCTGCTCATCCGCCTGATGAATTTCCTTATCTAGGCGGGTAATCTCACTGCTAACACTTTTGGCCTGTTGCGTGTTGTTATAAATACGTTTCTCTATGTCCGCGATCTGTTTCTGCACTTTCTCATAATCAGCCTGTTGCTTGGCTAAATCGTTAGCCAAGGCTGGCAAGGCCATGACAAAAATGAGCAGTACCACCAGGCTTGTAGTTAGCGCCTGCCGAAAGCGTTTCAAGTCTTTTTCCCTCCGTTCTTGGCCTGAAATAGCCATTTCTGTTTCTACACTTTCGTTCTTTCGACATGCGCGCCAATAATTCCTTGTTTTTGATGGAGATTTTCAACGTAAATTGACAAATAAACAAAAAACCGCACCTTAAGTGCGGTAATAATAGAGCCACTAGTGACTGCCCAACACGCAGGGCGTTCTAATTGCCCTTGCTTTTTTTGTCAGCGCGGATCTTTAGTTGTAAACCGATGATGATCAGCCCAAAGCCAATTATGAGCCAGCCGGCGGCCTTGCTTAATAGATATGGGCCGCCGCCCATCTTGTCAAAAGGGTCCGGACCTTGGATTATCCACATCCTGTAATCGTAGTTTGATAGATAGGCCTCGAGAATGATGGGAAAGGAGAGAAAAACGGATCCGATACCTACTAGAACATAGGTTAAGAATTGGCTATTCCAGCCCTCAAAGAACCGTTTGTACCAATAATAGAGCGCGATCAACCCTACCGCAACAACAAGATACAAGCCTTCCACCTCCCTATCGTATAATTAGTTCCCCGCATCAGGCACATACAGTGCTTTGATCCTTATAAACAGCACAGCGACGCCCATCATGCCATGCTCTCTCACAAAAGCAACCTGCCTAAGCACTGCCATCGACCACGACTCCATCGTCTATACGTAAAATCCTGTCGCAACAATTCGCGACCTCCCTGCTGTGGGTAGCGAGCACAATAATACGGTTATCTTTCTTTAACCCCTGCAACAACTCCAGTATCCTCTGTTCCGTCTGTTCATCTAGGGCACCGGTGGGCTCGTCCGCGAGCAGTATTGTCGGATTCTTGATTAAGGCTCTTGCTAGCGCCACCCGTTGGCACTCTCCTCCCGATAGATTGTGGACTCTCTGCGGTAGCAAAGGGGCAATTTCCAATTGCGACGCAAGGGCATTGACATGTTCCTCAACCTCTTTCCTCCCGACACTGAGGAACTCCAAAGGCATGGCGATATTGTCATAAGCAGTTAGGCTGCCAATCAAAGCATAGTCTTGAACGATCAGCCCGATCTGCTGCTCCCGGAATCTATCTCTGACACTCTGGGACATTGCAG
>CALNBW010000400.1 GCA_937874815.1 uncultured Bacillota bacterium
AGGACCAACGACCTCCCCCCAAGCCTTTAGGGGCTTCTTCAGTGGTCTTGGACGGTCACCTTGGCAGGTACAAAAACACCAGCCAAGGCGACCGTCCCCATGGCTGGTGGTGCTCCATTAAAGGTGTAATACTTGTTTCAAATAGTGCCCAGTATAGGAAGCGGGGTTGGCCGCAACCTCCTCGGGCGTACCGGTGGCAACGACGGTGCCACCGCGGTCGCCGCCCTCGGGTCCCAGGTCGATGATATAATCAGCCGTCTTAATCACGTCTAGGTTATGCTCGATAACTACCACCGAGTCGCCGGCGTCAACTAGCCGTTGCAGCACATCTAACAGGCGCTCGATATCCGCCATATGCAAACCGGTGGTAGGCTCGTCCAGGATATAAAAGGTGCGGCCATTGCTACGGCGGCTCAACTCTGTCGCCAATTTCACCCTCTGGGCTTCCCCTCCAGAAAGGGTGGTCGCCGGGTGCCCCATCCGCATATAACCCAGGCCCACGTCAACTAACGTTTGTAATTTGCGGGCAATGCGGGGCACGCTCTGGAAGAACTCCAGTGCTTCCTCGATGGACATGTCTAGAACATCAGCAATGGTTTTGCCTTTATACCGCACTTCCAGCGTCTCCCGATTATAGCGTTTGCCATGACACACCTCGCAGGGGACATAGACGTCGGGCAAGAAATGCATCTCAATCTTGATGATGCCGTCACCCCTGCAGGCTTCGCAGCGGCCGCCTTTGACGTTAAAGCTAAAGCGACCAGCCGCATAGCCCCGCATTTTTGCCTCCTGCGTCTGGGCAAACAGCTGCCGAATTGGGTCGAAGGTACCTGTGTAGGTTGCCGGGTTGGAACGGGGCGTGCGTCCGATAGGTGCTTGGTCAATGTTGATTACTTTCTCTAAATGCTCAAGGCCAAGGATCTCATCATGCTCGCCAGGTTTACGCCTAGCCCGATTGAGCTCCATGGCTAAGCGTTTGTTGATAATCTCGTTGACCAACGTGCTTTTCCCAGACCCGGATACGCCGGTCACACAAGTAAAAACCCCTAAAGGAATCTGCACGTCAATATTCCGCAGATTATTCTCCCGGGCACCCTTCACCTGCAGGTATTTGCCATTCGGCTGGCGGCGCGAGCTAGGGACAGCAATCTGCCTCACGCCTGAGAAATACTGACCAGTAATCGACTCGGGCACGCGACTAATTTCAGCTAGAGTACCAGCAGCTACTATTTTGCCGCCGTGTTCTCCGGCCCCGGGCCCCATGTCAATGATGTGATCTGCCTCCACCATGGTTTCCTGGTCATATTCTACTACAATCACGGTGTTGCCCAGATCTCGCAGGCGCTTCAGTGTCTTTATCAAGCGTGAATTATCCCGTTGGTGTAAGCCGATACTTGGTTCATCCAGAATATAAAGCACGCCGGTTAGACTAGAACCGATCTGCGTGGCCAGACGAATGCGCTGCGCCTCTCCCCCAGACAGGCTACCGGCCTGCCGGTCCAACGTCAGGTAATCCAGCCCCACGTTAACGAGGAACCCTAAGCGCTCGCGTATCTCTTTCAGGATCTGCCGCGCAATCAGCTGCTGCCGCTCGCTTAGTTCCAAGCCCTCAAAGAACTGCAGCGCCTCTACAATAGACTTGCGCGTCAATTGGGCAATACTTAACCCGCCAATCTTGACCGATAAGCTCTCCGGCTTTAGCCGCTGCCCTTGACAGGCAGCACAGGGGGTTTCCGTCATAAACTGTTCCAGGCTTTCACGAATCCAATTAGAAGAAGTCTCCCGATACCCACGATTTAGCATGGGGATAACACCGCGAAATACCAACTTGTATTGGCGCTTCTGCCCATTGCTGTCTAGATAAGCAACGATCAGTTGATCGGGGCCTCCCTGCAGGATGATGGCCATCTGTTCTTCCGTTAGGTCCGCTATGGGGGTGTGATAACCGATATCATAATGGGCACAGACGGCCTGGAAAAGGGCTGGATAATAATTGCTACTGGATTCTGCCCAAGGAGCTATCGCCCCTTCAGCCAAAGAGAGTTCGGTGTTAGGGATGATTAAATCGCGATCAAATTCTTGGTGAGCGCCAAGCCCATCGCACTGGGGGCAAGCGCCAAAAGGATTATTAAAGGAAAACATGCGCGGGCTGATCTCTGAATAGCTGAAACCACATTCAGTGCAGGCAAAATTAAGGTTATAAATAGTTTCTGAGCCCTCAAGCTGGCTGATAACGACGAGGCCATCAGTCAGTTTAGTCGCGGTAGCGATGGAGTCGGCCAGTCGATTCCCGATATCGGGGCGCACGATAAGCCGGTCTACCACTACTTCGATGTTATGCTTGCGGTTCTTACTCAGTTTTATCGGATCCCCTAGCTCGCGCATTTCGCCATTGATGCGCACCCGCACATAACCCTCTTGCTGTAATTCTTCCAGCAACTTCGCATGTTCACCCTTCTGACCACGCACCACAGGGGCCAGGACGAGAAACCGGGTGCCTTCAGGCAGGGCTAGTATCTGATCCACAATCTGTTCAATGGTCTGCAGGCTAATGGCAGTACCGCATTCGGGGCAATAAGGTGTACCCACACGAGCATAAAGTAGGCGCAGGTAGTCGTAAATCTCAGTTACCGTGCCCACTGTGGAACGCGGGTTGCGGCTGGTCGTTTTCTGATCAATAGAAATGGCTGGTGATAGACCTTCAATGTAATCCACATCGGGCTTGTCCATCTGCCCTAAGAATTGGCGGGCATAGGCCGATAGCGACTCCACATAGCGCCGCTGTCCTTCGGCGTAGATGGTGTCAAAAGCCAATGAGGATTTGCCGGAGCCAGATAGCCCGGTAATGACAACCAAGCTATCGCGGGGGATATCTATATCAATGTTTTGCAGGTTATGGGTGCGTGCGCCACGCACCACGATTTTATCTTGGGCCACAGTTTTCCCCTCCTGCCCATCGTACATACATTCGCATTCTACCACTATCAGCCTGCCTGGGCAAGAGGAATGATGAAAGCCGGCAAGCTGTAGTGAATAAATAGAACCGTCCCCAATACTCAGCGCCCTCGTGCGTAATTAGAACCGTCCCCATAACCCACGCATTCTACCACTATCAGCCTGCCTGGGCAAGAGGGATAATGACATTATAAGGGCCGAGGTGTGGCCCTTCCCGATGGGGACATTCCTCTGCCCCGAGGAGTGTTATCCCATCATGGCTGCATAAAGCATCAATTAGAACCCTGAAGTTCAACCAAATCAGCAGAGGTGTGTCCCCTATCCCCGCAGTTCGATGATCAGGTCGCGCAGGTTGGCGGCATGTTCAAATTCGAGCTGGCGGGCGGCGTCTTTCATTTCCTTCTCTAAGCGCGCAATTAGGTCTTTGCGTTCGCGCGGGCCGAGCTGCTTCACGGATTCAGTGGTCAAACGATAGGCCACCTTCTCTTCCGCCACCTTAGTGGCCTCAATGACATCACGCACGGCCTTGTGCACGCTGCGCGGAGCAATATTATGTTTTTGGTTATAGTCCATTTGAATGGCTCGGCGGCGGTTAGTCTCTTGCAGTGCTATGTCCATAGAACGGGTAATCTGGTCGGCATACATGATTACCTGGCCATGCACGTTACGGGCCGCTCTACCGACGGTCTGAATCAGCGAAGTTGTAGAGCGCAGGAAGCCTTCCTTATCGGCATCAAGGATAGCCACCAACGATACCTCTGGCAAGTCTAGCCCCTCCCGCAGCAGGTTGATGCCGACCAGCACGTCAAACTCTCCTAAGCGCAAGCCGCGAATAATCTCCATCCGTTCCAGGGTAACCACATCGGAATGTAAATAGCGTACCCGCAGGCCCATTTCTCGGAAGTAATCGGTGAGGTCTTCCGCCATCCGCTTGGTCACGTTCCATGCGTTGCCGGATCTCGCCATAAAGATCGTCAATTTGCCCTTCAATGGGGCGCACAATTATCTCGGGATCGAGTAAGCCCGTGGGGCGAATTATCTGCTCTACCACTTGGCTACTGCGCTCTATTTCGTAAGGTGCTGGGGTAGCCGAGACGTAAATCACCTGATGCAAGTGCTTGTTGAACTCATCAAAGTTCAAAGGCCGGTTGTCCAGGGCCGAGGGCAGCCGGAACCCGTGGCTCACCAGGGTTTCCTTGCGAGAACGGTCACCAGCATACATGCCTCGCACCTGGGGCACGGTGACGTGGGACTCGTCCACCACTAGCAAGAAATCAGCGGGGAAGTAATCAAGCAGAGTGTAGGGTTGCTCGCCAGCTGCTCGTCCATCGAGATGGCGCGAGAAGTTTTCAATACCAGAGCAAAACCCCAATTCCTGCATCATCTCTAGATCATAACGCGTGCGTTGCTCCAGACGCTGGGCCTCCAGCAGCTTGTTTTCCCCCCGCAACACGGCTAATTGTACCTCTAGCTCACTGGAGATGCTTTGCATGGCTCGCGCCATTTCTTCCTCTGAGGTGACGAAGTGGGAAGCTGGGAAAATGGCAATATGATGCCGCTCGCCCAGGATCTCACCGGTGAGGGTATCAATCTCCAGGATGCGCTCAATCTCATCACCGAAAAATTCCACCCGAATTGCTTTCTCAGAGGATGAAGCGGGGAAGATCTCCACACTGTCGCCCCGCACGCGAAAAGTGCTACGGGTGAAATTGATATCGTTACGGCTATATTGGATCCCCACCAAGGCCCGCAAAACCTCATCGCGATCCTTGCGCATGCCGGGACGTAAAGAAACCCCGAGCTTCTTATATTCGTGGGGGTTACCTAAGCCATAGATACAGGACACACTGGCGACGATGATTACATCCTGCCGTTCAAATAGGGCGGACGTGGCCGAGTGTCGTAGTTTGTCTATCTCTTCATTAATCTGGGCATCTTTTTCTATATACGTATCCGAAGAGGGAATATAAGCCTCCGGCTGGTAGTAGTCGTAATAGCTGACAAAGTATTCAACTGCATTATTAGGAAAAAACTCGCGGAACTCGCTACATAATTGGGCCGCCAAAGTTTTGTTATGGGCTAGCACTAAGGTCGGTTTATTGACTTGTGCAATCACGTTGGCAATGGTAAAAGTCTTCCCTGAACCAGTTACCCCCAGCAGAGTTTGGGCAGGCATGTCCGCGATGACGCCCTCTGCCAAACTAGCGATAGCCTGCGGCTGGTCGCCGGTGGGCTGGAAATCTGCTTTTAGTTGAAACATTCTGCCTGCCTCCTTTAAAAGCGCTCTTGGCGTTGCGTGTGCGTACGTTGCCACCACTGCAGCAGCGGCTGTAGTGGGCTTTTAAACCGGGTCTCCACGTAGGAACCAGCCTCCTGGTCCGGCACCATCAGTGCACCCAGCTGCTGGGGGCTGCCGTCAAGGGGTAACACCAGAGATACAGTAGATATGCGCCGCCCACGCTGCACGGTGAGCGCCACCTGTGGCTGCGATTGCAGCATCGCCCGCAATTGGGTAATCGACTGCAGCGGTTCCCCATTGGCCATGAGGATTATATCTAGGGGGCGGAGCCCCGCCTGTTCAGCCAAACCGCCGGGCAGCGTCTCCATGATCTTGATGCCCGGTCCGGAATGGGCAAAAAGGGGCGTGCCTTCCTGCTCCCGGTGGTTAGCCACTACTATCAGCATTTCATGCCCAAAAGGAGCAAACAAAGCTGCAAGCGGTAAGAAAGCCGGGACCTTACCCCCCAGCCAGGATAGGCCTAATAGTATGCCGCTATAGGCGAGCAGGCGCACTGCCGAATGGCGCGCCTTTTGCTTAGGGGGCATGGTGACAGCCAGGTCGCCATAACCGAGGCCAGCCAAAAGGGGCATCATAACCAAAGTTAAGTCGGCAACACTTTGGGCCCCCTCCGGCCGAAACAGCGGCCACCAATCGGGCATAGCAATGCCGCCGCTCCCGTTGACACCTACTAGCCCGGGCACGAAGACAAGGGCTAGCAGCGGCAAAGGCCAGAACATCTGTAGGTTATATCCGCCCACCAAACGCCCCGAAGGCTGCCTTACAGTTACCGGGAAAGCGCTGAGATGGCCACTCATTAGCATCAAGATGCTCTCCACGCAGTGCAAAACTGCAACCAAAGCCAAGAGCGAGGCTATGTCGGCCTTCGACCAAC
>CALNBW010000401.1 GCA_937874815.1 uncultured Bacillota bacterium
CGTACAGGAGTTGCCGCAAGATAGGAAGGTGCTAGTCTGCACCTCAGATATCCCCATGCTGACGCCAGAGGCTCTTAGTTCCCTCTTTGACGCCGTTAATGAGCGCGAAGCCGACTTGTATTACCCTATTATTAATCAGATTGACTGTGAACAGCGCTATCCTGGTGTGAAGCGCACCTATGCTAAGCTCAAGAACGGCTCTTTCACCGGGGGCAACATTATTATTGTTAACCCGGAGCAGGCGGTCCCCTTAGCCCAGGTCTTTAGAAAACTAGTTATAGAACGCAAGAACCCCGCGAAGATGCTCCTCACATTAGGTCTGCCTGGAATTGTATTTGCTTTTAGATTAATGCTCGGCTTGCTTTCTGTCGGCGAACTGGAGCGGCGGTTATCTCATATGTTCAAGATCAAAGGGGTAGCCATTTATTGCGCCTATCCTGAAATCGGCACCGATGTAGACAAAGACAGCGATCTAGAGCTGGCGCGTCGCATCCTGGCCGCAGGAAATTGAGGCAAGAAGCTAAAAAGGGCGTGTAGCAGACGTTTTGCTAAAAAACGTTTTGCCACACGCCCTCGTTGTTTTATTTCGCGTCGTGCACTTCCACGTCCTTAGCGCCATTGTCTCTCAGGATAGAGGCTGCTTCATTAGCTTTATTCTCGCTAACCTTGATGATTGCCAGCAGCTCGCCTTCCTTTACTCTATCCTCATAGTGCCGGCCCCGGTCTTCGGGGATTCCCCAGTCGATAAGCCCGCCGGCGATGCCGCCAGTCGCGGCCCCAGTTAGTGCGCCTGCAATCGGTCCTGCTGCTAGCAGTGGTCCCACACCTGGTACTGCTAGCGCGCCAGCGCCTAAAGCCAGTCCTGCCAAGCCACCCCAGGTTGCCCCCGATGCCAATCCGTTAGTGAGGGTGCTAGTCTCCAGGTCCAGGTCTTCCGGACTGACTACATTGGCCATGCCCAGGGAACCAGTGCCCTTACGCTCGCCGGATCTACCATCCTTCTGCACCAGGTTGATTTCGTTCTCCGTATAGCCTTGCTTGCGCAGGTTAGCTATCGCCTCACGCGCAGCTGCTTCCGAGGTGAATAAGCCAATTACCGTTTTTTGCAACTTAACTCCTCCCATCAATGCATTGCTTATTTAGGTAGCACTTTTAGTATGGCACGCCCCTCTTGGCAAAATGCAAGGTTTTCTTGCAAAAATTATGAGAGTTAGGAAGGAAAGACCGGTATCGACGGCGAATTATTAACTCGGAACAACCAAGAAGTGCTAAGGGGTGAAAAATGTGATAATCACAGATGTGCGCATTCGCAAAATCAACACAGAAGGGCGTATGAAGGCGATAGTCTCCATTACGCTCGACGACGAGTTCGTCATCCATGATGTACGAGTCGTCGATGGGAACAATGGCCTTTTTGTAGCTATGCCCAGTCGCAAAACACCAGAGGGCGAATTTAGAGATATCGCCCATCCGATCAACTCAGAAACGCGCGAAAGACTGCAAGAAGCTGTCTTAGCGGCATACGAACGGCAGATAGCCATCGTATCCTAGAGCCCCAACCGGGCTCTTTTTCCTTCCTCTCTTAGCCATAGCGCACCAGCAAAGGGACTGCTTTGGCACCGCGCTAACATTGGTATATAATAATTGTCGTGGAGCAATATGGGGAAGGAGATGAGCGTTTGCAAACGAGCGCTATCATACTAGCCGGCGGTGCTGGTAAACGCATGCAATCGAAAACCAACAAAGTGCTGCATAATCTCTGTGGTAGACCTGTGGTTGAGCACGTAATTAACGCCTGCCAAGAAACAGGCATATCGCGTTTTTACGTGGTTATCGGCCGGGATGCTAGTCAGGTCAGAGAACGCCTAGGCGATGATTACACCTATGTGTTGCAAGAAGAACAGCTGGGCACTGGCCACGCTGCTTTACAAGTAAAACCCTATTACCAACATGAACCTCATGTCTTTGTGCTCTGTGGCGATGCGCCGCTAATCACGGGAGCAACCTTAAAGCGCATGCAGCAGATTCATCTGGAGCAAAATGCTGATGTGACTTTACTTACTGCTATTTTTCCCGAACCAGGTGACTATGGCCGTGTCCTGCGCGATGCCAACGGCCAGGTTTGCGGCCTAGTGGAAGTGAAAGATGCCACCTTGGAACAGCAGGCCATTACCGAGATTAATGCGGGGTTCTACTGTTTCCGGGCCCGCGAGCTGTTTCAGGCTCTGGAGCAGCTGACCAATGATAATGCCCAGGGGGAATATTACTTAACGGATGTGATTCAGACTATCTACCAGGCCGGTGGCCGGGTAGCTAGTTGTACCCTAGATGACAACAATGAGTCTTTGGGTATCAATGACCGGGTACGTTTAGCCGAGGCAGAGAAGGTGCTCCGACAACGTATTCGCAACCGGCTCATGTTGGCGGGAGTTACTTTCTTGCAGCCAGAAACATGCCTGGTTGACGCCGGTGTGAGCATTGGGCAAGACACAGTGATTTATCCTGGCGTTATCCTCGAAGGTAATACTACCATTGGCCGCGATTGTGTTATTGGGCCCAACACGCGCTTAGTAGATTGCCAGGTTGGCGCTGGTGTGAGTATTGAGTTTTCAGTGGCCCGCCAGAGCACGCTGGGTGATAATTGTGTTGTTGGCCCTTACGCTTATCTACGCCCTCGGACTGAGTTAGCGGCGGGAGTTAAAGTTGGCACCTTTGTAGAACTTAAGAACAGCCAGGTAGGGGCCGGCAGCAAAATTCCTCACCAGAGTTATGTAGGCGATGCCACTATTGGTGCCGGTGTTAATGTCGGGGCTGGAACTATCTTTGTCAACTACGACGGGCGGGATAAATACCGCTCGGTAGTTGAAGATGGAGCCTTTATTGGCTGCAACAGCAACCTGGTTTCTCCTGTGCATATTGGCCAGGACGCATACGTGGCGGCTGGCTCCACCGTTACTAAGGACGTGCCCCAGGATGCCTTGGCCGTGGCCCGTTCCCGGCAGGAGAACAAGGAAGGCTGGGTGGCCCGGCGGCGGCAAAGGATACCATAACCATAGGAACACAGGCTCTACTGGAAAAAGGCACTCCAGCAGTGTATGCTAGTTGCATCCACGGAGTCTTATTTGTTCTGGGCCACACGCGCGCGAGCAGGACTACGACCTTTATCAGCAGTTTTTTTGCCTAGTGGGATTTTTGATTTATTGGAGGAGAGTATATGTCTACAGTGAATATTAAAGCATCCGCCCGTAAAGTTACCAGTAAGGGTGCCCTCAATCGGCTACGCCAGCAGGGCCTGGTCCCTGGCGTTGTTTATGGTGGGGCCGAGCGGATGAGCTTGCCTGTGCAAATCTCGGAGCGGGAGTTGAGCACTGCTCTCGGCAGGGGCGCGGAGAGTGCCTTCCTCACCCTCACACTTGATGATGGTAGCACCCATCTGGTCTTACCTCGGGAAGTGCAGTATGGCACGATTAAGCGCGATTTGCGCCACATCGACTTACTAGTTGTTGAGCGAGACGCCGCGGTTAAAACCACCGTCCCAGTGCGTATTGTGGGTACCAACGAAGAACCTTTGCAGTATGGCTTGTTAGAGATTGAGGTTAGCGCCAAACCGGCGGATATGCCAGCTGGATTTGAAGTCGATGTATCCGACTTGGAGACGGGCGAATCTATCCACGTGCGTGATCTGACGATACCGGCGGGGGTAGAGCTACTCAGCGATCTGGAAGAGATGATAGTGAGTGTCATCACCAGCAGCCAGGAACCTCTGGACGAAGAAGCTGAAGGCGAAGACGAGGCTGTTGAAACTGCGGAACCAGTTACCGACGAACCGGAAGCATAGTCTTAAGAGACTCCTTGGTTAAGAGTGCAGCATACCCTGCTGCGCTCTTCTTTCCTTTGTCAAAGCAGGAGCGGAGGGATGCCAGTGAAACTGATTGTCGGGCTAGGTAACCCTGGCCCCAGGTATGCCAACACTCGGCACAACGTGGGGTTTCGCGTTATCACCCAACTGGCTAAGTTGCATCAGATTAAAGTCAATGGTAGTTTAGGGCCAGCCATCTATGGGCAGGGGCAAATTGGGGGGCAGCGGGTTCTGCTGCTGCAACCGACAACCTACATGAACTGTAGTGGCGCGGCAGTTGCTTATGCCATGCGTCAGCGGCAACTGGATCAGGCGGATATTCTGGTTGTCTATGATGACTTAGACCTACCTCTAGGCAAAATACGCTTGCGGGCCGCCGGCAGTGCCGGTGGACATAGAGGGATAGGCTCCATTATTACTACCTTAGGGAGCCAAGAGATTAATCGCTTACGGGTGGGTATCGGGCATCCAGAAACCCTGGAGGTAGTCGATTATGTGCTCAAGCCTTTTACCAAGGCCGAACTACCGACGCTCACAGAGACAGTCGCCAGGGCCTGCGAAGCTATCGAAGCTTGGGTAGAGCAGGGGCTAGAGCAGGCAGCGTCGCGCTATAATGGTTAACAGCAGGGGCTACAATTAATTGGGGACAGGGGGGATTAGGTGAGGAGCATTGCGGCACTACTGGAGCGAAGTGCCAGTTGGGAAGAGATACAGCGGTCCGTAGCGGCAAGAAAGGCCAACTTGCTGATCTCCGGAGTGAGCGGATCGGCCAAAAGTTTCCTAGTGGCTGCGCTGCAAGCCCAGCTAGGCTCTAGCCTGCTTTACGTGGCCCCCACTGTAAGTTTGGCGGAACAGGTGTGGAGCGACCTACAAACGCTGCTACCCGAGGAATCGGTTTTGCTTTTCCCCGCTCGCGAGAACCCTCTTTATGGTATTGCCGCCTCCAGCCCCGAGCTGATAGCCGAGCGGCAGAAAATCTTGTATGCGCTGGGCAGTGGTCAGCGTTGTCTGGTGGTAACAGCAGTCGAGGCATTGCTGTATCAGTTGCCGGCCCCATCCAGCTTTAGCGCCCAAGGTTTGGAGCTTAAGTATGGGCAACAAATTTCCTTAGAGGAGCTAACCCGCACCCTAGTGCAGGGTGGTTATGAGCGGGTGCACTTGGTAGAACGCCCTGGACAGTTCAGTCAGCGGGGTGGTATCCTTGATATCTATGGCCCTGGTCACGACGCGCCCTTGCGCATTGAGTTCTTTGGCGATGAGATTGATCTGATTAAAGAATTTGACCTGACCAGCCAACGTTCGTTAGAAAACGTGGCGCGTGTGTTGGTCTTGCCTGCGCAAGAAAACATCTGGCCGGCTACTGCCAACGCAGCCGGTTTGGAGCATCTGCAGGCTGCCCTGGACCGGGCGATTGCGGCCAATCCGACCTTGGCCAGCTCCTTATCGGAACACATAGGGGCTGATGTGGAGCGCTTGCGGGAGGGGCTGGTGTTTCCGGGGAAAGAACGCTATTTGCCTTTTTTCCTAGACCAGCCTTGGGGTTTGCTCGATTATCTACCGCCCGATGCGCGAGTGGTGATCGATGAGCCGATGAAGGTCAAGGAACAAGCTGAGCAGGATTATAGTTTTTTTCTAGATGGCTTTACTGATTTATTGGCTAATGGCCGGTTGTTGCCGGAACATGTTAAAATTGCTTTTGAGCCAGATGAGCTACCCTTGCGCCTGCCCCAGGGCAGAACCTTATTTTTATCTTTGTTTCCCCGTCGGCCTGCTGCCTGGCAGATAGAAAAACAGCTTACGCTGCAAACCAAATCTGTGCAAAACTTCCATGGGCAGTCGGCTTACTTGCGGCAGGAAGTAGACAGGTTTCTAGCTAATGATTACACTGTGGTGGTCATGGGGGGCAATGCGGAGCAGCAACGCCGGGTGCAAACCTATTTGCAGAGCGAGGGACTAGCCCCTGTAGTGGTTACCGATACCAGCCGGCAGCTGGCTTCTGGTGCCATTCTGCTCGTAGCCGGCGATGTGGCCACTGGTTTTGAGGTGCCTGACGCCCGTTTGTGCGTCATCACGACCGAAAACATTCTGCAGCGGTTACGGGCCGGCAAACGGGCCCGCTTGAGTAAAGCCGAAGGAGCACGCCTGGCCGACTATCGCGATTTGGCTGTTGGTGACTATGTAGTCCATGTGCAACACGGCATCGGTCAATATCTGGGCATCAAGACCCTGGAGATAGATGGGCTCCACCGCGATTATTTGCAGGTTA
>CALNBW010000402.1 GCA_937874815.1 uncultured Bacillota bacterium
ACATTGCTGTCTGCATACGTTCTCCTCCAGTCAAATCTGCGCTTATGCTTTACGTTATAAGATAATCTAAACTGAGGGCACTGTCCAGCATCTCTGATCTGTAACTATATACTTCAGTTTATAATCCCAAGGATCAGGTGCAACTGATTCAATAAACTGCCACTCATAGCCATAGCCGATGGTCAGGCATGTGGCAGAGACGCACGGTAAGAAGCGATCGTAATACCCCCCGCCGTAGCCAGTCCGATAACCGGCACGATCAAAAGCCGCCCCGGGAACGATTACTGCCTGTAGACTAGCCGGCTCCACTACCTGATAACTGCCGGGCGTCGGCTCTAAAATGCCATAGGCAGCAGGTTGCAGGGCAGCCAAGCCGCTGACTAAAGCTGGCGTTAGTTTCCGGTTCTTTTTGTCGGTCAAAGGCAAGACGATTTCACCACCCTGCTCTTGCAGCCAGCGGGCGATAACTAAAGTGTCGAGCTCCCCCCGAAAAGGCATATAGAGCATGACGCGCTCGCAGCCGCGGAGCAGTTTTTGCATCTGCCGCAAGGCTAATTGACCTGCTTGCACGCGTTCGGCCTCAGTTAACTCTAGGCGCTTTGCCAACATGGTTTGGCGTATTTCCTGCTTTTCCATCTCTTACTGTCACCCTTGCCATAAATATTCACGGTGCCATCCCAGAAATGCATTTGTTGCATCTTGTCGAAAGTTGTTGATTAACGTAACCCCACTTATCCCCCACCTGTCAACAAGGATATCCACAAGAAAGACCTTGATTCACAAGTTATCCCCCGTTTTATCCACATTATCCACAGAAACTACATAATCTAGCAACTGGCTTATCCACAAGATGCACCCGGTTCTCCACAAGATATCCACAGAATATCCACAACAGCAATTACCAACTGGCCAAAGGTAGATTAGCCGTGGCGTTAAGATGCAAATCTGCAAACTTGCCGGCCCGCCAATAATGGTAGCCGGCGGCAGCAATCATAGCTGCATTGTCAGTGCAAAGCTGGAGGGGAGGAAATCTGACTTCTATTCCGTGGGGCTGGGCGGCCTCAGTTAGTTTGTGGCGCAACGAACTATTGGCGGCAACGCCACCCGCTACATACAACACTGAGACTTTCTTAGCTAGTGCAGCCGCAATGGCCTTGGTCACCAGAACGTCGATTACTGCCGCCTGGAAGCTGGCTGCCACATCTGCCACCGGCACGGGACTGCCTTTCTGCTGCAGCCTGTTCAGCTCATTAAGCACGGCAGATTTTAAACCACTAAAACTAAAATCAAAGGAATTAGGCTCCAACCAAGCCCGGGGAAAATCGAAAGCGGTCTCCTGGCCCTGCCGCGCCAGTCGATCGATCTCAGGCCCTCCTGGGTAGGGTAGCCCTAGCGCTCTCGCTATTTTGTCAAAAGCCTCACCAGCGGCATCATCAAGGGTGCGCCCTAGAGATTCGTAATGACCATGCTCAGGCATATAGATCAAATCGGTATGGCCCCCGGATACAACTAAACAGAGCAGGGGTAATTGCACTGGGTGGGCGAGGAAATTCGCGTAGATGTGGCCCTCTAAATGGTTTACGCCTACTAGCGGCAGATCAAGGCTATAGGCCAGTGCCTTGGCATAGGATAGCCCTACTAAAAGGGCCCCCACCAAGCCGGGGCCAGCCGTAACCGCAATATGGGAAATAGCAGACCAATCTACCTGCGCCTGCTGCAGGGCCTCTTCCACTACGGGGACGATTGCCTCCACATGCTGGCGAGAAGCAATTTCGGGCACAACCCCGCCATAGCGGCGATGCACCGGAATCTGAGTGGAGATAACATTCGCCAGCACTACTTCACCCGCTTGTACAACAGCGGCGGAAGTCTCATCACAACTGGTTTCAATACCTAAAGTCAAAATAGGATTCGGCAAGCTCTCACCTCCTGCTGGATAGTTCTAGCTGCAGCCTTCTGCTTGGGGCAGAGGGTTAGGAGACTCCTCCAGACTGATAACATCGTCAAGACTATCTTTCCACATAACCAGGGCATCTTCGCCAGTGTCGGTATAATAGCCCCGCCGCAGCCCCCTAAAATTAAACCCATACTTGAGGTACAGCTGCTGGGCATGAAGATTATGCTTGCGGACTTCTAGGGTGGCGCGGACAGCTCCCCGGGCTTTTGCCCGGGCTAGGAGACCCAAAAGTATATCACGCCCAAAGCCTCTCCCCTGCCAATCGGGATGTACGGCGACGTTAGTAATATGAGCTTCGTCTAGGATTACCCAGGTGCCGGCATAAGCAACGACTTGCCCGTCTATTTTGCCGACTACATATAAGGCATAATGATTCTCGGTAAGCTCGGTGTAAAATGCAAAATGCGACCATGGCGTGGGGAAACAGAGATGCTCTATGGTAAGAACAGCCTCAATATCTGTCAGTTGCATGGCCTCAATGGACAACGCTGAAGACATATTACTTCCCTCCCAACTGCTGCTCGGCCTGAGAGGCACGAATATAGGCCGGCCGTAACGCACCCACAGTTTCTGGCTGACGCCCGTCAGCCAGTGCCACTAGCGCCAAGCTACTAGCCCGGGGCCAATCGTGTTGTGGATTGGCGAACAAGGCGTGCGGTACCTGAGCCAGGATCTGCGGCCGGTAAAGGCTGGCCCCCTCTCCCACAAAACGAATGGCTTCGTCCTCCTTTGGCAAATGAGATTGCAGAAATTCCTCGAGGGGCAATGCCGCAGGGGGCATGAGCGTAGCGATGCCGACCCCACTACGTTGATAGATACCCGTATAGACTTGCTCACGGCGTGCGTCGAGCAAAGGTACGATAATACCGGCTGGCTGCTGCCAAGACAGGGCCTCCAGGGTGGATACGGCATACAGCTGGGAGCCCTGGGCATGGGCTAAGCCCTTCGCGGTAGCCAACCCGATGCGTAACCCGGTAAACGATCCGGGGCCAGCAGAAACGGCAATACCATCGATACTGCTTAATTCGACCTCGGCCAAGCCTAATACCTGGTCGATCATGGGCAAGAGCCTTTCCGAATGGGTTAGCGCCACCCGTGAGGTTATTTCAGCCATCACATTGGTATCAGCACCAACAGCTACGCTGGCTACTAGCGTAGCGCTTTCAATTGCTAGCCACAGCATTTAACCACTCCTCTTGCAACTGTTTTCCTCGCGTCCCCCGGGCCGTAAGCATTAGGCGACGGCTATCTTCTCCGGTCGCTACTAAATCTAGCTGCAAATAACTAAGGGGCAATGCTGACGGGAATTCCTGCCCCCACTCTATCAATAGCAGGCCCTGGCCATCCAAATAATCTTCCCACCCGGCCGCCCAGAGTTCCTGTTCGCTATGCAAACGATAGAAGTCAACGTGGTAGACGGGAAAAGCAGGGGCCTGATAAACATTAACCAGGCTAAAGGTAGGGCTCTGCACTAGCTGGCCGGGGCAGAGGGGCGCTAATAAGGCTTGCACGAAAAATGTTTTGCCGGCACCCATCGCACCTGTTAACACGAGCGTGTCTCCCGGTCTCAGCAAAGGTGCCAGCGCCTCCGCCAACTGCCGTGTTGCGTTTGTTGATTCACTAAGCAAGCAACCCTCCATTTGCTCACCCCCTAGATAGTATCTACTCCGTCCTAATTATAGTGCTCTTGGACACCGGCCACAAGTTGCGCGCATACCTTGACGATTGGGGCAACGGGTTCTATAATCAGAGTAGAACCTTCAGGGCAGGGTGTGATTCCCGACCGGTGGTAATGCGCAAGCTAGCCCACGAGCCGCAAGGCAGAGCTGGTGTGATCCCAGCGCCGACGGTAAAGTCCGGATGATAGAAGGGGTGCAAGCTGATAGTTGCTAGGTAGCTATCACTTTATAACCCGCAACGCCAAAGGCGTTGCTTGTTGGTGCATATTTGCACGCGCTATCTCGTAAGCCCTGGAGGTCATTCCAGGGCTTTTGTTTGTAAACTTTTATTGGGGAGGTAGTAACGTGCAGACAAGCAACACTCGTAACCTGGTAATGATCTCCTTACTCGCCGCTATGTCGTTCGTTCTGATGTACGCCATCCAGTTTCCGCTGGTGCCTTCAGCGCCCTTTTTGACGTGGGATCCCGGTGACTTACCCATTATCTTGGGAGGCCTTGTGCTGGGGCCGGGGGCGGCAACAGTTATCGCCTTAATCAAATGCCTGCTCTTTCTGATTTTTAAAGGGACTAGTGGACCGATAGGCTCTTTTATGGCCTTTGCCTCAGGGATAGCTCTAGCTGTTCCCTGCAGCCTAATCTATCGTCGTTGGTCCAATCACTATGGCTTAGCCCTCGGTTTGGCGATTGGCACACTCACGCTCACCCTCACCATGGTGGCAGTGAACTACTACTGGGCCTTAGGCGTGTATGGGATACCGGTAGAACAACATCTGACCTTAGTCAAAACGGCTGTCTTGCCCTTTAATCTACTGCGGGGCCTACTTAGTTCAGCCCTGTTTTATCCTGTATATCTAGCCTTGAAACGCCCTCTCAACCGCCTGATTAAACAAAAAGCATAACTCCAATTAGAAACAACTTGGGGCCGAGGGGTCCTGCTGGGCACAGGCTGGCGCCAATCGTGCCTACGCAGGACCCCATCGGCCCCTTGGATGTCAGGAGAAGGTCGTTGGCCCTGCGAGAAGCGCATTGGGGCCTATAATAAAAAGTGCTTAGACATCGACGGTTAAAAGCGGCCAACTGTTTGAGCTGAGGCGAGTTTTGGCCGCTTCAGTCGATGGCTAAGCACCTACCTACAGTACCAGGCCACACGCGCGCGAGTAGGACCACGACCTTTAGCAAGCACCGCGCAGCCCTATCGCGTTACGGGCGGACTAAACGCGGGCTTTCTGCCAGCCCCCTTGATGGAAGCGCAGAGAAGAGATAGAACCGCGGATAATATGGTCAACTGCCATTGCAATCCAGGCACCTGCCAGCCCCATATCTAGGCCCTTCACTAGCAAATAGGCAGTGCCCAAACGCCCAATCCAGATGCCGAGCATGGTTACCAGCATTACAAAGCGCGTATCGCCAGCACCTCGCAATGAGCCCATCATCACAAAAGTGGCACCCATTACCGGCTGCACCAAAGCGATAATGCGTAGACAGATAACTCCTTGCTCTATTACCGCTGGGTCATCGGTATAGAACCCAATGATCTGCGTGGGGAAGAAAAACAGAAGCAACCCGAGGGTGCCCATAGTCAACATGGCCAAGTGACGAGACTCGACCCCGAAGCGCTTGGCCCGTTCTGGCATTTTTGCGCCAAGGCTTTGGCCCACTAACGTGGTGGAAGCCATCGAGAATCCCATGCCTGGGGTAAAAGTAATCCCCTCCGAGTTAATGGCGATTTGATGTGCGGCATAGGCGGTCGTCCCCAAACTGGATACGGTACGCGCATAGAACATCATACCAACGCGCATGATCAACTGCTCCACGCTTGCCGGTAAACCCACATTAAGAATACGCTTGATGATCTCCCAATCAGGGCGGTATGACTGCCCCCGCTTAAAGGTGAGCACGAACTTGCCACTGAAGAAGACAGAGAGCACCAAACAAAAAGCAACTATGTGGGCGAGCAAAGTAGAGATGGCTGCCCCAGCAACGCCCAGCTGCGGAAACGGCCCAATCCCGAAGATTAGAAGATAGTTAAAAACGATATTTATAATATTCGCTACTACATTCACGCGCATTGGGGTGCGCATATCACCAGCGCCCCGCAACACTCCATTCAGTATCATGCTGGTTAACGAAAACACTAAGCTAACTCCCATGATACGCGAATAGGTAATCGCCAAGGGTGCAACGTCAGGCGCAGCATGCATGAAATGGATCATGGCCGGTGCGAAAACGAATACACCCACCATCAGAACTAATGAGCTACTAATTGCCAGAATTAATGATTGCCGCGCCGCTTTGTTGGCCAGCTCATAATCCTGCGCTCCCATTAAGCGCGCTATCAAAGCGGTACTACCAATACTGACCGCCGAGAAAATTGCGTTTGCCGTAAAAATAGGCTGGTTACTAATGCCGATGGCGGCAATAGCACTCGCCCCGAGGCTGCCCACCATGATCATGTCGGCCATACTAACCAGCGTTACCAATAGCTGTTCGATGATTGCCGGATATGCTAAGTTCCAAATCCTCGATTGGACTTGCCTTCTGCTTAACTCACCCTGACTTCCTAATATCGGGTGGTCGGTTACTTGCTCCGTAGCTGCTACGACCACCACCCCCTTCCTTTTCGTATCACGAAACATTGCCTAACCTTAGCTTATATTGAGGGAAAATAATATGCAAGAGTAAAGGATTTACACATTCGTAACTTATAGTTACAGCCGGTCGTTGTCAATGGTTAGCAGCATTAACCGCACAAAAAAAGAGCGCCGTTTTCCAGCACTCCTTTTGTAGGAATCAAGTGTTAAGGCCGGCGCTTTTCCCGATCCGATTCCTTCGCCAGTTCTTCAATTCGACAAATCAGCTGCTCTAGCAAGGTGCGATCGGAAAGCACGGTGGCAAAGTCAGTAAACACATTTTCGTTATCGGTATAGGCACCCAAAAAGGGGGTCGCCGCATGCACTAAGGAGCCCGCCGTAAAGGACACAGGTTTACTTAATTCCAGGAAAAATACTGCTGGAACCTCCATCCCAAATCGCTGCACAGCTTTCGCCACCCGCTCAATTAGCTGTCCTGCGGCCTCCGGGGTAGTCTCATATCCTAGCTGCCACTGAAACAAGGGGCTCACCTCCTACCTACTACGGGTAGGTTGCCCCTATCGGTGCCCATTATGCCCTAGCAGCCAAAAAAAAGAGGCCGGGTTTGCACCCAGCCTCTTCCCGAGCCTACCCTTCGATAAGCTCCACGTTAGCGCGAGGAACGGTCACTACCTCTCCGTTCTCCAGCTTAGCCACCAGTACCCGGGCCCGAGTGCCCGATTCGACCTGCTGCAACTCCGCTGGTAATTCCACGATAGTTGCCAGTTTGCCGAAGTAGGGCTCCCTGATGATACGGATTAGAGTTCCGGTATCCATGCCACCACCAAATACGTTGTCATGGATTTCTCCCTCATCTGGTAAGGCGACGATAACTTCAGGCCGCATAACGCCAGCACGGATTTGGGTAGCGCCATTAAGAGAAGCAACCTGGCCATCAAGCGATTGCAGCAGGCTAAAGGTCTTATCGGCCATACGAATCTGACCAAAACCTTCAGTCATGATGATGGTTAAGTTGATATCTTCTTGGCCAGTAATAGCCACGCCAATATCGTAGCCCAGGAAAGCGACTAGGTCCTTATCGATCAAACCGCCGGCAACGATACCGGCCACGCCGACTTGGTCAGCTTTCTGAATGGCATCTAGCGTAGCCAGTGAACCACCAACAACGATTTTGCCCTTCATGTCAGCAGTAATGTGCTCGCCGGTCAAAACTTCGCTGGGATCCTTAACTGCCATCTTGAGGACGCCTTGTCTCTCACCGCCAACGCCGAAAATGCCTTGGATGAGGGCTGCATGGGTTTGAATAACCACACCCTCGCGGTCGATTACTTCGATAACCTTGCCCGGAACATAGGCATCGATCTCAATCGGAATGGCTGGTCCCCGTAGGGTAATCTGGCCGGTAATCGGCGAGATGATGTCAATTGTACCATCAATAGGGGCTTCCAAGGTGGATTTGAACATACCGAAGAAGCTCTTCTTCATGGCGATAACTTCGCCCTTCTTAACGGCGTCGCCTTCTTTTTTCAGCATGCAATCCGGCACATCTTCTGGTTCCAAACCCAGCTTGTTGGAGACGTTAACCGTCTCCGGGTCCCCTGGAATCTTGGTGCGCGCTACAACGGTTTCCGGGGTAACGGTATCACCCAAATTAACCAGCACCTCACCTAGAATGGGGAGGCGGCGGCGCTTAACGATAATAGTAGAGTCGGTAACTTTTAGACCTGGGGTATAAGCATGAGCCATCTATTACACTCCCTTCGCGAGGCTATTCTATTGCTTAACATACTTAGCCAAGACATCCATCGGATAGACGTCAAGAGCTTTGTACCACTCAACTAGTTTGCGGATACGGTTTTCGGTGTCCGATGGCAAGGAGAACGGCTGCCGTCCACGGGCATCGATAATCAAACCACCAACGCCTCCCTCAAGGCGATCCTTTAACTCGTGGCCCCTTCCTGCCCCTACGTCAAAGCCGCGGGCTGGATGGATAGCGACGTCAGCGAAGCCTTCTGCTAGCGGAATGGTATCAATACTACCATAAGGAACAGCTTTTTCAGCGACTTCGCCATTGGGCAGAGTAGCAACAACGGTCACGCAGGCGTCTCCTTCTTTGGCGACACCGACCGGAGCAATTGCAGTACCCAAGCGGACTAGGCAGTCGCGCTGAAAGACATCATTGGCAGCAGTTGGGTGTATGGTAGAAAGCACGCCTAGCTGTGGTGCCATAAAGATGCTATCTACGGTAATACGCGTAACTCCCTCTGGTTGGAAGGCATCAAGCATCATGAGCACTGCTTGAATACGGCGTGGTGCGTGAGACAGAACACCACCCGAACCGATAATCATGCCCAGTTCCATGGGGTCAACCAGGGTTTCACCGGTAGAGCTTTGCTCAAATGTCTGGCTGATATCACGCACTTGCTGGATACCACGCAGACCAACTGCCAAACTCTTGTGATGATCAAAGGCCAAACGTAGAGCTTCACGGGCTAGTGCCTGCTCGATGACTAGATCCTCTAGCGTTTGCGGGATAGTTGTCGGGCGGATCATCTTGTTACGAATTCGGTTACGGAGATCGCCTTGGTCAATGTCAAACGGAACCCAGCGCAGGATGTTCTCAACGCCAGCTTCAGTCAACACGTTACAAATGCTGTAGCTCATTCCTAAGTTAGCAGACACGGTACGGTTAAAGGTCTCTTGGAAAACAGAGAACACGTCGGTCGTAGCACCACCAATGTCTACACCGACAACACTGATGTTCTCCTGTTTTGCTGTATTCTCAATGATCAAGCCAACAGCGCCTGGCGTAGGCATGATTGGTGCATCTGCCCACTTCATTAGCTTGTTGTAGCCAGGGGCTTGGGCCATAACGTGCTCCATGAACAGGTTATGAATTTCATGTCGGGCAGGGCCGAGTAATTCTCGCTCGAGCACTGGGCGAAGGTTGTCCACGATACGCAGGTCGGTTTTGCTTCCGAGGATATCCTTCATGTAATTACGAGCGTCTTTGTTACCTGCATAAATAATTGGCAGGTTGTAGCCAATGCCCAAACGGGGCCGCGGTTCAGCAGCAGAGATTAACTCGGCTAACTCGGCAACGTGGCTAATGGTGCCACCATCAATACCACCAGAAACTAAGATCATGTCTGGCCGTAACTGGCGAATGCGCTGGATCTTCTGGTAAGGCAAGCGGCCATCGTTAATAGCAATAGCGTCCATAACGATTGCACCTGCACCAAGAGCCGCGCGCTCGGCGCTTTCAGCCGTCATGTTCTTAACCACGCCAGCAACCATCATCTGCAAACCGCCCCCAGCAGAACTGGTAGACAGATAGATGTCAACCCCGGTCTTAGGATCCTTGCGCGGTGTCATTACACCCCGCTCTTCGTTGTCTTGAAGAAACTTCTTGCCAACTAGTTCTTCTAGCTCGCGAATGGCATTACGAACACCAATTGTAACGTCTTCGAAAGGTGCCTCAACCGTAGTTGGGGCTTCGCCACGAGCTATGAGGCGGAAGACTCCATCAACCTCTTCAATAAGGATGGCCTTGGTTGTGGTACTGCCGCAGTCGGTGGCGATAATAGATTTCACTTTGTCCTGATTAAGCTGCGCCATCTTTGCGTTTTCCTCCTTTATCAGCAGAATAGGCGTCTGTTAGATCACCTAAATATTATAGCAGAGTTTTCGAGCAGCAACCGACCAGAAGTAACAAAAAGTTGCGCAGATGTTACTTACTGCGCAGTATATGTATACAATATTACCTTTTCAAATCCTGCTATGCAATACTAATTTCCTCTACCTGCGCCGAGAAAAAATCCCCAGGCCATCATAAATATGCAATTGTTTGCCTCTGGCCAACAATTGCGTCGCCATCGCAGCCTGAAATTAGCTTGTTCGTTTTAGCAGCCATAAATACGTTTAAGCCCAACATAAGAAGAGGCCCAGTCCCAAAAGGATGAAGCCCCTAACTTCCGACCACTATATCCTACTCTTTCTTATTTTTCTTCTTCCTGAGTTCCAGTTCCCGCTCCTCCATCATGTCCAGGATGCGATCTACGTTGCTACGATCGGAGAGCAGATGGGCATAATCTTCAATGGTATCTTCATTCACAAAAGCCCCCGCTAGAGGCGCGAAGAAAAACATCAGTTGACTCCCCAAAAAAGCCACAGGTTTACCGATACTGATAAAAAATGCAGCTGGGGTGAACAGTTCGTAGCGAGCAATAACGTCTACGACCTTGTTCAATAACTGGTCGCGCCTTTCAGGCGATACTGGCATATATTCTTCTTTCTGGTTTGTCATCTTTACTGGTTCCCCCCTTTACTTACTCGCAAAAGATCGCCGCGGTTACCATGCCCTGCCAACAACCTGTCAGTCTTTAACCGCATCCATGTGCTCAATAATAATCTGTTTTATGGCCTCAGCATCGGCTTCTCCAAAATACACAAATTGCGATTTGAGAATGCGCTCGCGAACTTGGCGTTTATGATAGTTCAGATTTACCCCATCGGGAAAAATCCGGTAGTCCTTAAAAGCAGTCCATTTCCGGAAAACAGGAGCGTTGATGCCTTGTTTTACCTGCAATCCCTTTTCCGTCAACTGATAGCGGCTCGGAAAAAGAAAGGAGGCAAAGGCGCTGATGCTAATAGCGAAAGCTAAAATACCGGTGAACAAATCGAAAGCATACCATACCAAAAAGCTAAACAGCAAGGTGCTGATCAGCAGGATTGCCGTTTTGCGTTTTTCCATTAGATAAGGGCGTGCTTCCCAGCTTAGCAACACTTCGCCATGATCTACGGGAGCCTGCGCTTTAGCCCCCTGGGATTTATCTTGTTTTGCCTTAGCGTCTGTCTTTTGCTTCCCTGATGTTTTTGCCATGCTGCCTCCCCCTTATTCTAGACTTGGCCTGGCCACCCAGCTGTTAAGAGTGCCACAAACCAATAATCATCCCTATTGTATTCGTTAACGGTTAGTAAAAACCCTTGCTGAGCAGAAGCAAAGTTAAGATTATGACAGAGGGGCTGTGGGGCGCTTGCCGTAAGCACGATTGGAGCCTGCTCCTGTGCTCTAGGTAAGCACCCCACAGCCCTAAGCTAGTTGCGCGATAACGCTTACAGCCGTCCGTAGCGCTTTAACAGTTCCACTACGCGCTCTAGCGGCAAGGCCGGCACCACATGATCGTCACGTCCAATAACCGTATAGGCTCGGAATAGGGAGTTAAGTACAGCTTCTTCTACAGCTTCAACAGTCGCCTGGAACAAAAGCGTCATCAACTGGCCGTTCTCAACTAAAGGTGCGTTTTGGCAAGCCCCTGGCTCGCTCTCCTGGGGCTGCGTCAGCGTGGTCGAAAAAGCAATGGCAAAATCACCGCTACCATGGGAGGCAATGCCGCCCGTGCGGGCTAAACCAAAAGGAACCCGTTTAGCCAGACGCAATAATTGCCGCGATTTCAGAGGAGCATCAGTGGCCACAATGGTCATGATCGAGCCATCATTGGGCTTTTCTTCTTTGTAATCGGCCAACTCTTTACCAACTGGCACCCCGGCCACTGTTAGTTGCCGCCGGGCCCCAAAGTTAGACAAGACTAAGACGCCTACCGTATAGCCGCCCATATCTTGCGGTAATAGGCGCGAGGACGTACCAATGCCACCCTTGAAGCCAAAGGCGACCATGCCAGCGCCAGCACCAACCGCGCCCTCAGCAACAGGGCCAGAGCTGGCCCTGTCTAGGGCTTGCCATACATGTTCTGCCTGGACGTGTCGGCCTTGGCCATCATTAAGATACCCATCATTGCACTCGCCCACTACTACGTTAACTGTGCTCATGCTAATACCGATTTCCTGGGTCTCCAACAACATGTGACTGATCAAGGCATCGGCCACCTTGGGGGCGTTCAAAGTGTTCGTCAAGAGGATGGGTGATTCCAGTTGGCCGAGTTCCTGCAGTTGGGGCAAGCCAATCGACTTGCCGAAACCGTTGATGACATAGCCTGCTGCTTCTAATTTTTGCAGAAAACAGTTGCCCGACTGAGGCATAATGGCGGTCACGCCAGTTCTAGCGGGCCCTCTACCGGGCACCAGAGGCCCGGACCCAAAATTAACGGTGGCGTGACCCACCCGTACACCGGCCACATCAGTGATTGCGTTATACGGCCCGACTGGCAGCTCGCCTAGTACCAAACCAACATCCCGCGCTCGGGGGCGTAGCTGCTGCATCTTATTGCTCTTGGGCAGCCTGTATCAAGGCCGCAAACAGAGCATCGTAATTATTGGTTTGATTCCACATACCCTCCGGATGCCACTGTACGCCGATAACAAAACGATGGTTCTGGCTTTCGATGGCCTCGATTACGCCGTCGGGGGCATAGGCGGTAGCCACAAAGCCGGGCGCTACACGCGCCACCGCTTGATGATGGAAGGAGTTTACGGGTAGCTCTTCCGCCTGCAAAATCTTTGCCAACTTAGTGCCGGCAACTATACGTGCCGAGTGGCTCGGGAACCAACGGGGCTGGTCTTGTACATGCTTGAGGACTTCTGGTAAAGCCCGCCGCAGATCCTGATATAAGGTGCCACCAGCCACAACGTTCAAAACTTGCTCCCCGCGACAAATTCCTAAAAGAGGCTTATTGAGTTCCAGAATGCGACGGATTAGCACACTCTCCGACGCATCCATAAGCGGGCTAACCCCACCCAGCTCTGGGACAGGTTGCTCACCAAAATACTTAGGATCCATATCGGGGCCGCCGGAAACAATCAGGCCATCCACAAGCTCGGCCTGCTCCATAATCACCGCGGTAGAGCTTACGGCTGGCAGCAATACGGGGATACCACCGGCTTTAAGCACGGCTTGAATATAGGTCTCATTCTGCTGTTGACGTTCATCCTGCCAATTAACTAGACAGGTAATTCCTATGATTGGCTTACTCAAATGCTTGCACCTCCCCAAAATATCTGGTCTGCGAACAGAGCGGGGCTACCACCCGTGTGCCAGAATAAAACGTTACTGCCATCGGGCCAGCGTCTGGCCCGTACCTCATGGATTAAGCCAGCTACCGCTTTTGCTGTATAAACAGGGTCGACGATCAGGCCTTCAGTCTGGGCTAACAGCTGCAGGGCTTCCTTCGATTCCGGGGTAGGAATGCCGTAGCCATCGCCAACATAACTATCCAACACCTGTACATACTCTGTCGGATCAATCTGGCAGTTCAATAGCGACAGCACGAGTTTGCTGAGTTTAGTCACAATCGGCTCCAAATTTTCGCGCGGCCGACTTACGCTCACACCGACTACCTCAGTTTGTAAATGGTTCAAAAGGGTGCCGGATAGCAGCCCAGCCTGGGTTCCGCCAGAGCCACTGGCGTGCACAAAGGCGGAAAACTGCAACCCCAAGGCATCGGCTTGCTGCAGGAACTCTCTCACTGCATAAACGTACCCCATAGCGCCTAGGGAGTTAGACCCTCCTAAAGGGATGATATAGGGGCGGCGGCCCTGGGATTGTAGTTCATTGGCCAGTTTCGACATTTCCCGGGTAATATCATCAACTTCTGCGGGGTCACGCCAGTGCAGCTGCGCCCCCAGCAGTTCGTCTAGCAGGAGGTTGCCTTGCCTGAGATCGAACTTATTACTGGTAAAAACGAGATGACACTGCATCCCCATTTTAGCCGCAGCTCCTGCCGTCATCCGGCAGTGGTTACTTTGGGGGCCTCCGGTTGTAATCAAGGTATCACAGCCTTGGCGTAGGGCATCGGCTAAGAGGAACTCTAGTTTGCGGGCCTTGTTACCTCCCAGGGTTAAACCACTATTGTCGTCCCGTTTGATCCAAATATTCACCTTACCTCCCAAAGCTTTGGAGAACCTTGGGGCTGGCTGCAAGGCCGTGGGCAAGGTTGCTAATTCAACACGCGGGAATCTTGCCAGGTACATTGCTTCATGCCTCCTTCAATTCAAGTACTCAGGTCACTTGTAGATTTCGGCAAATCCGACGCATTTCCTGCGCTAGCCTTCGCTTCTTTTCCATAACGAGGACAGCAAAAAACAAAGGACCCTCCATGGGTCCTCAAAAAGGGATGAGCCCGAGGCTAATCTCTAAGGCCTCATTGACACGCTCCATTATTTCCTGTTCCAAGTGAGCTACCTTTTGCGCCAAACGTTGTTTATCAATAGTACGCACCTGTTCCAGAAGGATGACTGAATCCTTCTCTAGGCTGCTTTCCACAGCGTTGATTTCGACGTGGGTAGGAAGCTTGCCTTTTTCGATTTGAGAGGTGATCGCGGCAACTATCACTGTCGGGCTATATTTGTTGCCCACATCGTTTTGGACTACAAGCACCGGCCGCATGCCTCCTTGTTCTGATCCGACGACGGGATTCAGATCAGCAAAAAAGACATCGCCTCGTTTGATCATCACGCTTTCTTCACACCTATCGGTTGACGTTGCCAGTATCTTTCGACCTCGTTCTCTGCTGGTAGAGCTTCTTCGGCCAGGGCCAGGTTGGTGCGAGCCATCTCCTGATAACCCTGTTTCAGTTGCTCCCTAATCCGTTGCCGCTTAATCTCTTGCAGATACATGTGCATCGCCTCTCGTATTAGCTCGCTCCGATTACGATTCTCTAAAGCGACTATCCCGTCAACTTCTGCCAGTAGAGAATCAGGCAAACTAATCATTATTCGTCTTGTTTGCGTCAAGCCAACACCCCCAAAGTATATCCGGGTAATGTGCCATGGATAGCTATACTAGATTATATACGTCTCTATATAATTGTGTCAACTTAAGCGCCCCTCTATGCAGCTTCCTCTAAAATGTGACACGACAGTTTTCGCCTGCAATTGCCGTCGTATGCTGCAGCAGAGTGCGCAATTCGCTAACCTGGCCATGGCGAAAATAGACCCTAGGCACGCGCTTACTCACTAGGGTAACCACTTCGTATGATATGGTGTCAAGGATAGCGGCAATATCGTCCACAGTGATCGATTGCCCTTGGCTGTTGCCCCAGATTACTACCGGGTCACCTACCTGAGCTTCCGGCACTTCCGTCGCATCGGCCATGCACTGGTCCATGCATACGGCTCCAATTAGAGGGACCTTATGACCACTGACTAAAACGGAGCCCTTGCCGCTAAGTGCACGACTGAAACCGTCAGCATAGCCAAAAGGTAAGGTGATAATATATGAGGGCCGCTGAGTCACAAAGCGGCCACCATAGCTAACAGGATTATTAGCAGGTAGCCATTTGGCCTGTGCTATCGTGGTGTTTAGGGTCATTGCCGGCCGCAAATCAAAATCTCGCTCGCGTAGCTGGGCATTAGGGTAAAGGCCATACAGGGCGAGGCCCAGCCTTACGGCTGAAAACTGACTCGACGGAAAACGCATCGCGGCCGCACTGTTGGCGGCATGCACCAAGGGAACTGAAATTCCGGCCTGCTGGAGTTGGGCCAATGCCAATTCAAAACGCTGTAACTGTAAGTAGGTCGGGCTAGGGTCGGCGGCGTCAGCCTTGGCCAAATGGGTGAAGATACCCTCCAGCTGGCAGCCGGCAAGACCATGGAGCCAGCTGGCTAACGCCGCCGCTTCATCTGGTTGCACACCAAGTCGCCCCATGCCAGTGTCAACCTTGAGGTGAACTTTTAGGGGAAAACCGGCCGCCTGCGCGGCCTGCACCAAGGCTAGCGCCTGCTGGCGCTCATAAACAGTTAAGCTGATATCCTGACTAGCTGCTAGCCCACCCTGAGCAGCCGGGGTATAACCCATCACCAAAATAGGGGCAGAGAGGCCAGCCCCGCGCAACTCGCAAGCTTCATCGAGAATACTCACTGCCAAACGGGTCGCTCCCGCCTCCAGTGCAGTGCGGGCTACTTGCGGCGCGCCATGCCCGTAAGCATCTGCCTTGACTACGGCCATAATTTCGCAGCCCGGTTGTAGACGCTGCTTAATCGCTTGCACATTATGAGCTATGTTATCAAGGTTAATCTCCGCCCAAGTCGGGCGCAGGTGCTGGTACATTTGTTTCACATCCTAACAAAAACACTATGGCTGGAACATTTGCTCCTCTAGGGCAGGATTGAGGGTGATGCTGTCAAAGCGCAGCTGCAGCACTTTGGTACTGCCAAAAAAGAGGCTCACTGCTTCTGGCAGCAGCGTCTGCGCATTTAACCACATGGAACCCAGCTTGGGCTCTCCCCCCAGGTCGCGCCAAGAGAATTCACCGAAGTAACTGGCTGGTCGTTCTTCCGATGCTTGCCAACTGGCAGTCTGCGCTTCCCGCAGTAGCTCTAACAAAAGGGGTGTTGTAAACAAGGCGTTCTCACTGGATAATCGTAGTTGCTCCTGCTGACCGCTGGGCACATGACGCACCGTTAGCTCATCGCCCCGCAGAAAGAACTGATAGTTAATTACGCCTGCCTGCATCACATCGGTACGCAAGTAATCGGGGGCTTGATACCATTGGGTGATAACCAGCTGCTGCCCATCAGTCTGCTCCAGCTGCAGAGCCAGCTGATAGCTAGTCAAGCTAGCGTGTTTCTTGGCCAGCCGCTCTGGCAAACTGGCAATAGTATTACCCCGCTGGCAAGCAGAAGCTAAGAAAATGGATGATAAGCACAGAATCACTAACAAAGAAGATAACCAGCGTCTACTCAACATACACACCTCTTCCCGAACTCATGGCTCGTTCAGGCTAGTATATGCGAGTTGTAGTTTAGCTAGTACGTACAAGACTGCTGACAAAGGTCGTGGTCCTGCTCGCGCGCGTGTGGCCTGGCACTGTAGATAGGTGCTTAGCCATCGACTGATGCGGCCAAAACTCGCCTAAGCTCAAACAGTTGGCCGCATTTAACCGTCGCTGTCTAAGCACCTTTTATTAGAGGCCCCAATGCGCTTTTCGCAGGACCAACGACCTTATCTTGAACTTTGAGACTCTTCTTTGGCGGCTTCTGCGATAGCAGTGGCTACAGCATAAGATGCGCTATGAGATATAGAGACCCACATCTGGGTTATCCCTAACCCAGAAACTAGGGAAGCCGCACCGTTGGTAAATGTAGCTCGGGGGCACCCCAGGGAGTCGTGGGTAATAACAATATCGCGCAGGCCAAAGCCAACAAACCCTGTTCCCAGGGCTTTAGCTACGGCTTCTTTGGCAGCCCAGTACCCGGCTAAGGTCTCCAGACGAGCCCCACGCCCACGCCAGCTTTCCTGTTCTGGAGCGGTTAAAAGCCGCTCTATGAATCTATCGCCATATCTGCTCAAAGCTTTACCGATTCTCTCGGTTTCTACGATGTCTACGCCAGTGCCGATAATCATATAGCACCCAACATTTACTTCTCCGCAATGGCTACAGCTACAAGGCGTACGGCTTGTTCTGCCAGATCCTCTGTTTCGGCCTCGGCCATGACCCGAATCAGTGGCTCCGTGCCGGAAGGGCGTACCAAAAGCCGCCCCCGGCCGGATAAGACTGCTTCGGCTTCCTGCATAGCCTGTTGTACTTTGGGGATAGCTAGGACACTACGGTCTGCTGGCACATTGTGCAATACCTGCGGGAAAGGCTTAACGACGGCCGCCAACTCGGCTAATGGCCGTTTGCTGACCGCCACTACCTGTAACAGCTGCAAGGCACTCAATAGCCCATCTCCGGTAGTAGCATGGTCCAAGAAAATAATATGGCCTGACTGCTCTCCCCCTAAGCTAGCTCCAGTCTCTTGCATCATGGCCAGCACATAGCGATCCCCCACTGGGGCCCGCAACAGCTTGATGCCGGCTGCTTGCATCGCTTGTTCTAGCCCCAGGTTGCTCATCACAGTAGCTACCAAAGTATCGTTAGCTAAACGTCCTGCCCGCTTCAGGGCTAGAGCACAGATGGCCATAATGGCATCACCGTTGACAACCCGCCCTAAGTGGTCGACAGCAACCAGCCTGTCGGCGTCACCATCAAAGGCCAACCCCAGGTCGGCACCTAACTGCCTTACCCTGGTCGCCAAGCCAGCCGGATGGGTTGAGCCACAGCTGACGTTAATATTGAGGCCATCGGGTGCGGCATTGAGTATATCAACCTTAACACCCAGTCGCTGAAAAAGAGGCTGAGCGATATAGGACACGGCCCCATTGGCGCAATCTACCACCGCGTGTAACCCGGTCAAAGGAGATTGCACCCGCGCACAAAGATAGTCCACATAAAGGGCATGCCATTCTGGCACCTCATACAACCGCCCCACGCCATCGCCTGCGGGGCGAGGTAACTGCTCGGGATGATGCAAGAAATGCTCTATTTCATCTTCTAACTCATCCGGCAGCTTGCAGCCGTTATGGGCAAAAAACTTAATGCCGTTATCTGCCGCCGGATTATGAGAGGCTGAGATCATGGCCCCAGCCGTCATTGCCTGCTGCTGAGTTAGCCAGGCAACTGCCGGCGTTGGCAAAACGCCGACTGCATAGGCGTCGGCACCAACAGAAAGAATGCCTGCTGTCAGCGCACTCTCTAACAGATCTCCAGACAAGCGGGTGTCTTTACCCACCAAAATGCTGACTGGTTGCTCTGGAGCCTGATGCCGTGCTAGCACGTATGCTCCTGCCCGCCCCAGGTTGAAGGCCAACTCAGGGGTCAGCACTGTGTTGGCCACCCCGCGCACCCCATCGGTGCCGAAAATTCTCGCCATAACTTGGCAATCCTCCTTGTTAACAACCAACTGATTTACTTAGCTATTTTCAGGCTGACCTGAACCGCTGTGAGCGAACTACCAGCCACGTTGTCGGGCATAACCAGCCCCACCGATAGATTGGTGTCCGCTGTTATGCCCTCCAGACTGATGGGCTCGGTAGTTATGTGGTCAAGCGTTGCTAGCACTTCCGCGTCAGCATAGACATAGACCGTATCCGGCTCTACTTGGCTAGACTCCAACCGATAACCATCGGGAAGTTGCCCGCCAAAGTTGGCAACGACGGGAACTAGCTTACCCGGCAGGCGCACCACATCAACGTCGACTACTCCCGGTTCTACAACCAAACCGGTAACTTCCTTGCCTCTACTATCTAGTAATGTTACCGGCAGCTGCAGTTTACCGCTCTGCTTAATGGAGGCCGGGTTAATAGTCACTTGGGCCTGCTTCACTCGCTCAAACTGGCTACGCAGTCCAGTTACTTTCACAAAAGTAGGGTTAGCTGTCACACTGACCTGGTAAGAGGGGTCAATCTGCTCCAGACCTTCTATTTTCAGATCAAAGTCAGCCGCAAGCTCGCGCTCCAAGCGCACCTCAATTCGCCCCGGGGTTACCACGGCGTTCAGCCCTTGCGGATGAATCACCTTCACCGCATACTGGCCGGCCCCCTCGCTAGCTTCACTGAGCGACACGTAAGCTAATAGATTCTCCTTTAACACCTGGTCTACAACGGAAGCACTACCTCGCAACACAATACTCACTGTCTGCGGTACCTCGTTCG
>CALNBW010000403.1 GCA_937874815.1 uncultured Bacillota bacterium
TTCGCTTTACTTTCCTTTACTTTGGCCGTGTGCATGCTTCGGCTCCCTTGCTCATTGCACCCGGGACACCCACCTTTGTGGAGATACCGGAGGAAGAGATCCCCGCATCCTACATAGATCTGTTCTGCCCTCATTATATCCTGGCGCATGACCGGGGCGAGCATTACCGCATCGACGCCACTGAAAAACAGTACGGGCAGCTTTGGGATTCGTTGAAGGGTGCTATTAGTGAGGTAAAAAACTACGATCAAGCTACTAATCCCGAGTTAGTGGCTGTAACAGCCGACGAGTGGCAGCGCCAGACCAACTATAGCTACGAATATCGTTTTGCTGGCGCGGCCCAGCTGCATTACTGGTGGTTAACCGCCAGTAAAGCTACTCTGCAGAAATTTCCCGAGGACGTTTACTTCAACCGCCTGCTCATCCCCTTAGACGGGGCCAGCATTTATCTGCAAAATACCTATACTGGGCAGCTATGGAAATGGCGGTGGGCAGAAGCCGCCAACAGTTCCTTGTTCCCTACACCCAGCCGTTTATCACTAGCGGGAGGGCAGCGGGTGCGGGAGGTACGCTTGGCACCAGACCTGGCCCTTGTGCCCGGTTCCCAGCTATATGCGCCCGCCAACACCATCACCCTGCCCGAGGTGTTGGCAACGCTGCCGATTACTGATGCGAACAAGGCCGATATAGTAAAGCGCTTCTTTGGCATTGTCTCCCGTATGCACAAAACGGAGATCCTGGGTGACGGGCTGATCAAGGAAAGATATATTACGGCCAGGCAGCAGGTGCTGGATTTATATAATAACGGATTGCTCGAGTACAGTGAAAAGCCGGCCGAGCTGCCGCCAGATGCGCCCGGCGGGACAACGATCGAGCAGTTTGAGCAAGCCTTTAACTTTGTTTTGGCGCGCGGTGGCTGGTCGAAGGGCCTCATTAGCGCTGGCATGCAGCCCATACCGGCTGGTGAGCGCACGGGCTACCAGTTCAACTTCATGCAGCTCTATAACGGTCTGCCGGTGCTCGATTTTCAACCAACCATGTCCATAGAAGTTGTGCCCGGCGGGGTGAAGAAATACCAAAGGCGTAGCTACACCATTATCCAGCCAGGGTATTTCCTGTTTGAGGTGCGTAGCCCGGAAGATGCTTTGGCGCGAGCTAGCGCCGCCCTTGGCACGCGGAGAATAAGCGATGTTTACCTGGCTTATTACCAAAGACCCTACTACCTCACGGAAGCTGCGCCATTTCATTCCGAGCCTATGTATCTCTACCCGGTTTGGGCCATTGAGCTAGAAAATGGCGAGCGGCTTTTTGTCCACGCCTATAAACTGTTAAACGACCCAGGACTGATCAAGCCTTAAAGGGGGTGGAGCGTTATGGATTGGCCTAAAGCCAAAAATGTGCTGATCGTAGGTTTCTTGCTTTTAGATCTCTATCTCGGCTATCTTCTTTTCTATGTGCCGCGCGTGGGCTCCATTCAAACCACGCTTACCAATGCCGACTTGGAGGCATTAGTGGTGCTCAGCCAACACTTCAACGTTAAGCTAGCCGCCCGCCCCCGGCCGATGTCGGTGACGCCCCTGCCGCTTTTGGCAATCGGCGAAGTTAGTCTCAATGAAACGCTGGCTGCGGATCTCGCCGTGCAGTGGCTGGGTGAAGCGGTAGAGGAGATTAAGCAGGAGAATGGTTTGCTGTTCACCAATGGCCAGCAAAACTTAGTGCTCAGCCAAGAGAGCCCCTATTTCTACACACTAGACTATCAAGATGCTACGCCCCCGCCTAACCTAACTAGCTATACTAGGCAGGAGGCAGTGACAGCTGCCCGCGATTTTCTGACTGAGTATCTCGGCGAAACTGTCATGCTTGATTACCAGGTGAACATGGCGGTGGCTGCTCCCAGCCCCGAAGTAGGATATGTGATCGAGATCAGCCGCACGCATAGGGGCGTTCCTGTTTTCTTAGATTCATATAGGCTGCTGGTACAAAATGGGCTAGTCGTTTCCTTTACGGCTAAGCAGACGCAAATAGGGGAAACGCAGCGCACTTCTTTGCCTTTAGTTTCTGCCGATCAGGTAGTCAGGCGTTATTTGGCCCGGCTGGGCGTGCCCCAAGAGCAGGAGATTGTTATCCATGATCTAAGCTTGGGGTATGGCATAGGCGTGGAAGCGGGCCAGCGCCAGGAGATTGAGCCGGTTTGGCGCTTCTACTTGTCAGGCGCAGAAGAAAACGAAATCATTATCCCGGCCGCCCATGTCTATTGGGAAAACCCAGGCGAGTAGATGCTATTGTTACGAAACGGTAACAAAGAAAATAAATTACCTTGTGTTAGGTAATTCATTTATGGTATCATGGCTATGGTTAAATAATATTCGTGAAGGAGGTGGGTTAAGTGATCAAAGGACGCATAGATGTTCGTGTTATCAGCCCCGTGTCTATTCGTGTGCGCCGCATTGGCGTAAGTGTATTTGATCTGCCCACCGCCTGGAGTGGAACCTGCTAGCTAAAGTTTAGGTTCTTTTCACAGGATAAGCGGCCATGGGTAGATCATACCCATGGCTTTTTCGTGCCTTGTCATTTTTCTAGGCAATTTGCTTAGCTAAACAGGGTCGCAATTCCTGTGAGGAGGTTTCCTAAGTGAAATACCAAAACGCGGAAGAAATTCTACCGGCGCGCCTGGTAGCTGAAATACAAAAATATGTCCAAAGTACCCAGCTCGACGTTCCTAAAGAATCCGGTAACCGGATGGGATGGGGAGAGCGCAACGGGCAACGTCATTACATTAGACAGCGCAATCGGGAAATCCGTTTGCGTTATCGCGAAGGTTGCGATATTGACCAGCTGATGGCCGAGTATCATCTTGGCTACGAAAGCATACGCAAGATAATTTACCAGCGCGATGACTAGCCTGGTCAATTGCTTGACGCTCACCGGGCCGCATGCTATAATAAATCTTGCCGTTGGGGATTCGTCTAATGGTAGGACGGCTGACTCTGGATCAGTTAGTGGTGGTTCGAATCCATCATCCCCAGCCATTGTGGCGCATTAGTCTAGCGGTTAGGACGCCGCCCTCTCAAGGCGGTAGCACGGGTTCGATTCCCGTATGCGCTACCAACCCGAACATTTAGGTCGACAAACAGTCGGCCTTTTTTTGTTTTAGGCGCGGGATGCTTGAAGGTCGTGGGCCACACGCGCGCGAGCAGGACCACGACCTTCAAGCCAAATCTCATTAGGCATGTAATTGCGCCTGCATGTTATAATAGCAAAAAGATATAGTTCCTGGAGGTGTGTATGTTGAACGATATGTATCAGCAACAAACGTATTATGACGACACTCGTCGTAGTGGTCCCAATTTCGGGTACAAGGCTCTTACCATTGTGGCTCTCGTCAGCGCCCTAATAGGCGGCATACTCGCCGCTTACATCGGTCCTGCATACCTGTTTGGGAGATATTTGCCGTGGCCCAATGCCCAATACAACCGGCAGCCGGGCTATCAACTGCCCATTGGCGGTGGTGACAGCCCGGCTGATTTGGCGGCTGCCGGTGTAGTGGCCGAGGTATCCGCGAAAGTTGGTCCTGCCGTAATCGGTATCACCAATCGATTTGTTGTGCAGAGTGCGTTTCGTGCCTATGAAAACGAGGCTGTCGGCTCAGGAATCATCATCGACGCCAATGGCTATATCGTCACGAATAACCATGTGGTTGCCGATACTCGCGAGCTTACTGTAACTATTGCCCCCGGGATAGAGACCCCGGCTACCCTGGTGGGGCGCGATCCAGTTACCGACCTCGCTGTCATCAAGATCGACCCCAAAAGCCTGCCGGACGGCTACCAGAACTTAACGGTAGCCCAGTTTGGCGATTCCGACAAATTACAGATCGGCGAATTAGCCGTAGCTATAGGCAACCCGCTGGGCCTGCAGTTCCAGCGATCAACTGCTGCTGGCGTTATCAGTGGTCTTGATCGCGACCTGCAGATGGAGGGAGTACAGTTAAAACTGATCCAGACAGATGCCGCCATTAACTCGGGCAACAGCGGCGGCGCGCTTGTCGACAAAAACGGTTATGTTATCGGTATCAACCAGGCAAAAATTAAACTTGAAGGTGTAGAGGGCATGGGCTTCGCCATTCCTAGCAGTGCGGCCCGCCCGATAATAGAACAACTCATTCAAAACGGCAAGGTAGTCCGGCCTTTCTTAGGTGTTACTATTGAGGGCGTTGTTACCCCACGGGTTAACGCTATGCATGGTCTGGGCACAGACTACGGTCTGTACATCGGTGCGGTTAGCCCGCTTAGCCCAGCAGCCATAGCCGGCATTAAGTCGCGCGACATTCTGATCAAGCTCGCTGGCGAGGAAGTTCACTCCTTCAACGAGATGCAACGAGTGCTCTTCTCCAAGCAAGTTGGTGAAGAAATAGAGGCAGTTGTTGTGCGTGATCGGGTTGCCAAAACAGTGCGAGTCAAGCTGGCGGCAACACCGTAACTGTGCAACTAACGATTATTTCAGTTGGTAGCTTACGCGAGCGCTACTGGCGACAGGCCGCCCTCGAATACGAGCGGCGGCTGTTGCCCTATGCTAAGTTGCGCGTGCAGGAGATTGCGCCAGAACGGGTGCACGATGAAAATTCACCAGCCCAAATCGCTCAGGCGCTAGAAAAAGAGGCAGCCAGAATACGCCGAGCTTTGCCCAGCAACCAAGCTTTGATTGCCCTGGACGTTGTCGGGCGGAGCATGTCTTCCCCCGAATTGGCAGCCTGGCTGGAGCAGGAGGCCACCTATGGGCGCGGTGGCGTTACCCTGCTCATTGGCGGTTCTTACGGCCTAGAGCCCAGGCTGTTGGCCGAGGCCGACTTAAGGCTCTCCTTTTCGGCCTTCACCTTTCCCCATCAGCTCATGCGGGTTATTCTACTTGAGCAGCTCTACCGCGCCATGAAAATTCAGCGGGGCGAGGCTTATCATAAGTAGTCAGCGCCCCATTCCTCGGAAATACTACTAGCCAGAGGTGAGGGTAAATGTACATAAGAGCAATTCTGGGCCTGATCGTTATTGTTCTCGGCGGTGCCTCCTGGTTCTTAGCCGCTTTTTATCCCAGGCAAACCATCAAGCGTATCCAAGCCGATAAAACTATCAAAGATAGTCGCCGCCTGATCCGCTTTCTGCGGCGCAAGCTAGCGCTCAACGGCACCTTAATGGTGCTCCTGGGAATCCTGCTGTGGTCGCGTTGGGCACCGGATTACGCTATAGGTGTCGTCGCCTTGGTGCTCCTCGGCTTCAGCTTTTACTCGGAGCGCCTGATTAAGAGCAGGGCTAAGGGTTAAAAGGGCTGCAAGTACCCCGCAGCCCTTTTAACCCTTAGCCCTGCTCTT
>CALNBW010000404.1 GCA_937874815.1 uncultured Bacillota bacterium
ATTCGCTTCCCTAATTAGTGCGGCAACTATATCGAAGATATAGTGAGAGCACATGGCGATGGCTAAGCACCTACCTACAGTGCCAGGCCACACGCGCGCGAGCAGGACTACGACCTTTGTCAGCAACCTTTTGTTTATCCCCCCACCCCTAAAGATTCCCCCCCAACTAGCCGATACCATATACAAAGGACCTTCTCCTTAACAATGAGGTGAATTATTAATGCGGATTACCGATAAACAAGTGCAACAGGTCGTACGCGCTTATTCAGATCAAATCCGGCGGCAAGAACAAAAACAGAGCCGTCCCCAAGATAACATCGGCCATGAAATAAAACTCTCCCCCGAATCGCAAGAATTCCTGGCGGCAACGCAAGCCCTGCGCAACCTGCCAGAACTTGATGCCGAGCGGGTGGCTTTGCTGCGCCAACAAATCGAGTCCGGCACATATCGGGTAGATAGCAGGCGCATTGCCCAGAACATGCTCGCTGGCTACCGTCTGGATAAGCAGGTCTAGTTATGGATTGGCAGGCGCTGGAACAAGCCTTGGCTGCCGAAGTTGAACTGTTAGGCCGAGCAGTTGACCTAGGCGAGCGTAAGCGTCAAACCCTAACAACTAACGATGTACCAGCATTAGAGGCCCTGTTCCCAGAAGAAGAGCAATTGGCTAGCGAGCTGCAGGCCATGGAGTTTCAGCTCACCGGCATTGCCAGTCAGCTAGCTGGTAAACTGGGGCTCAGCTCCCTTGAAGATGTGATTACTTCCCCTGCTTGTCCCCGTCCCCAAGAGATGGGGCGGTTGTTTGAGCAGATGGTCGTTCGCTTAGCCGGGCTTAAGCAACTAAACGAGCAAAACCATCTGCTGATCGAGCAGGCTTTACATTTTATTGATTACTCGTTAAAAGTTATCATCAGTTCACCTGAAGACCCAGCTTATGACGCTGACGGCAAATCCCGTCAGCAGAATAACCCCCGACTTCTTGACCGTAAGATGTGAGGTGATTAAACCATGCGTTCTACCTTTTTTGGCTTAGAAATAGCGCGTAAGGCACTCATGACTCAGTCGCGCGCCCTTGATGTTACTGGGCATAACATTGCTAACCAGGGAACCCCTGGTTATAGTCGTCAGCGGGCCGTTCTAACTACTACTAACCCCTACACCGTGCCCGGCATGCACAATGGCAGCTCTGCCGGTCAAATCGGTACTGGCGTCCAGGTCAGCGCCATCTATCGCCTACGCGACAGTTATATTGATTACCAGCTGCGTTCGCAGAGCCAATATCTCGGCAAAGCCGCCGCTGAAAACCAAACTCTCGACCGTGTCGAAGGTATTTTTAGCGACCTCCAGGGCGGTGGCATTAAGACCGCGATTAGCGAGTTCTTTAACGCCTGGCAAGATTTAAGCCGCGATGGCTCCAATGAAACGACGCGTGCCATTGTGCAACGACGGGGTGAGGCCGTAGCCGATATGTTCCGCCATGTTGATGGCCAGTTACAAGACGTGGTAGCGGACATCAACCACGGCATTAAACTTGCGGTGACCGACATCAACTCCCTTGTCGATCGCATCGCCTCCCTTAACGTGCAAATACAGACCAATGAACTCGGTGGCAAGAACGCCAACGACTTGCGCGATCGCCGCGATCTTTTGATCGATGAGCTATCACAAATGGTTAACCTGAATGTCTTTGAAAGTAATGGTCAACTCTCTCTCGTTGTTAACGGGGTAAGCCTAGTACGCCATGAGTCGGTAACCCATATGACGCTTGCTGGCGATGGCGTTGTCAGATGGGAGAAAGCTGATGGAACTGAAGGTAACGCGGTCAATGTTACTAGCGGTCGTCTGGCAGGGCTGGAGAGCTCACGGGAAAAGACTATAGGGTATATGAAACAGCTTGATAATTTGGCCAGTGAGTTTGCGAGTGCGGTTAATGAGCAGCACATGAAAGGTTATGACCTACAGGGTGCCAAGGGGATTGAGTTTTTCGTTGGCACTGATTCGGACATAGAAAATGTTTCGGCCAGATATATTTATGTTAACAAACTTATTCTGGATGAAGATACCGGTCGCGGACTAATTGCCGCAGCCACCCCTGAATTAGATGCAGCTGGTAACCCTATCTTCGATGCAGATGGTAACCCTATCGTCGTCGCCGGCGATGGCAGCAACGCCTTAGCCATGGCTCAGCTGCGCAATAAACTGCTTTTCGGTGACAAGGCCACGCTCGAACAATACTACGAGAGTATCTTGGGCAGTCTCGGCGTTGATGCCCGACACGCTTTGCAGCTTCTAGACAACCAAACCCTATTAGTAAATCAGCTGGAAATGCGTCGCGCTTCCGTCTCCGGGGTCATGCTTGATGAAGAGATGACTAATATGATCCAATTCCAGCATGCCTATAGCGCCGCCGCGCGTCTAGTTACTGTCATTGACGAGGTTCTAGATACCTTAATCAACCGCACTGGTCTGCGGTAAGGGAGGTAAGCCAATATGCGCATCACTAATAACATGATGAATACCGGTTTCCTACAAGATCTGCAACGCAACCTGCGCAATCTGGATACTATGCAGCATCGCATTTATTCGGGCAAAATGGTCAGTCGCCCTTCCGATGATCCAGTACGGCTGCAGCAAATCCTTAAGCTGGAGACAGCCATTGATCAGCATCAGCAATATATCCGCAATATCGACGACGCTTACGCCTGGTTATCTAGTACCGATGCTGCTCTAGACCAAGCCAGCGGTATCATGGTCCGGATTAGGGGGCTCGCCGTGCAGGGTGCCACCGGTTCCAACGATCTGGGCGCTATGGGTGCCCTGGCCGATGAAGTGCGCCAAATAGCGGAGCAGCTGGTGGGCGTGGCTAACGCCAGTCACGCAGGGCGTTACCTGTTTGCCGGCAGCAATACCACGGAAAAACCGTTTGCTGATATTGTTTGGGAACCGCCTGCAACGTATAAGGGCTTCAAAGGGAATAACAGCAGCATGAAGTATGAAATAGGCCCGGGTGTAACCATGGCCGTTAATACAACCGCCAAGCAGGCCTTTGGCGTAAATGGGGCAGAGGCAGGAGCAATTGAGCTCTTACGGAGCTTAGAAGTAGCTCTGCGCGGTGACAAAAAAGATGATATAAACACAATCCTAGGCCAGCTCGACAAGGTCGAAAGCCAGTTTCTAACCGCCCGTTCCGAAGTTGGCGCACGTATGAATCGGCTTGAGTCTACTAAATCCCGTTTTGTCGATGATATCATTACCTATCAAGCCCTCAAGTCGCAGGCAGAAGATGTCGATGCTAGTGAATCCATTATGTACTTAAAGACGCAAGAAGCTGTCTACCATGCCTCATTAGCTGTGGGCGCGCGCCTGATGCAGCCCACGTTAGTTGATTACCTGCGATGAGATTAGGCCCACTGATTAGCATACAAATAACCCCAGCTAAGCTGGGGTTAGATGTCTCCCTTGGAAGCATGCGCCTCGCCCAAGATCATGCTAGTATGACCTTGGAGCAACCGCAGGCTGTAATGCGAGTGCAAAACCCCAGCGGCCACCTGCAGATCGACAATAGTGCCGTCCGTCAAGAATTAGGAGTCGGCTCCCAGTTGGTCTCCGCGCGCGAGCAGGCGGCCGCCAGCATTCGCACAGCCCAACAAGGCGCTGCCCGGCGGGCGCAAGAAGGCGACCGCATGATGCGCCAGCCCCAAGTAATCGGCACTATTGCCAAAGAGACTAACTACTCTAGCGCCGAAGTAGAAACAAACGTGGGCCTCATCCCGCGTTCGCGCCCCGACATCACCTATGTCGGAGACCCTAAGCCCCGCATTGACGCTATACCTCAGGCACCGCGTTTGCAGGTTACGCCCCATCCCGCACGGATAGAAGATTTCAACCCGGCAGCCATTAATGCCTATCTCCGGCAGCGGGACTCTGTTAAAATTGAATATATCGGCCCTAGAGAGATCTGGGCTTAGAGGTGATAAATATGCAACTTCAAACCACCCGCTTTGGGCAGATTGTTATTAACCCAGAACTTATTTTCACTTTTCCTAATGGCATTCCTGGCTTTCCGCACGAGCATCGCTTTGCCTTGCTCAGTATTGGGCTCGACGAAACCCCGTTTATTTGGATGCAGAGCATCGCTAACCCCGATCTCTGCTTTTTGCTCGTTGACCCCCAGGCTGCCTTTACCCACTATCCCGTGGCAATTAGCGACGCTGAGGCTGAACCCTTGCAGTATGCCCCAGGGGCAGAAGTGCAGGTACTCTGCATGGTCAGTGTGCCCCAGGGCGACCTGCGCCAAGCCACAGTTAACTTAAAGGCACCGCTTTGGTTTAATGGCCAAAACAAGTTAGCCCTGCAATCAATTATTGATACCGACGCCTATAGCACCCGGCATCCTCTCTTCGCCAAAGGAGGGGAATAAGCATGCTCGTTTTGGCACGCAAAAAGGGCCAAGTCATCAAACTCGGCCCCGATATCACTATCACCGTGCTCGACGTCCGCGGCGATACCGTCCGCCTCGGCATCGATGCCCCGCGCAGCCTCCCTGTCCATAGGCTAGAGGTCTACACCGAAATTGAGCGCGCCAACCAAGAAGCCGCCCAGAGCACCATCCCCCTCGAAGGCCTCGCCGCCTTCAAACTCCCCAAACAATAGGGCCCCCGCCCTTGCCGTCGACCCACGTAATGAGGCACCTGTAGGGGCGGGATCAAGTGAATTGCGCAAGCAATTCGCTTCGTTAATGCGTGCGGTAGCGACATCCCTGGATGTCGTGAAAGCACATCTATGCCGCCCGCGACCTTCAAAATGCGCTTTCACGTTCCTCTTGCCCGCACCCCACGCCCCGCGGCCCCTACCCCAACTCCTTATACAACCGTTCCATCTGCCTCACAACCCCGCTGTCCACTTCCTTCTCCCCGTAACGGCTGGCGATATAAATATCCCTGATCTCTTCCGGGCCCTGGGGGAAAACGGCCTCGGCCTTTTGCAGAATTTCCAAAGAAGTGTCGACCTCACCCACATCCACCTGCTGTGTGCGCAACTTACCCAAGAACTTTCTGTAATAGTAGCGCACCTGTTCCTGCGGCTGGTTTGGTAGCCTATCCCCAAAGCGGAATCTCCGTTTTCGTTTTGGTCCATCCTTCTTGACGTACTCTCTTTCCTCCACGTAATCTAAACCCTGGTAGCTATTCCGGCCCAGCCTGGCCAGCAACTTGTAAAGGATAAATATCGCTAGCACAATTAGCAGCCCGGGGAGTATCCTATCCAGCATGTTCTGCCAAGCCGGTATGATCGCCTTTTCAGCGGCTTCTAAAGGTGGAGCTTCCCCCTCTAGCATTTCCGGCTTCAGGAAACTAGACATATCCACCCACCAGAACGGATTTATCGTTATCCACCGACCCAGGATTTCCATCAACCAGCCCAGCAGTTTCAGTAGTAACCACAGCGGCGAAAATAACAGCCAAACGCATCCCTTAACTGCAGAGACAGCAATTGCTCGGACCCTATCCACAGAGGCAACAATAAAGACAGTACTGATAAAAACCAGGTATTTAATGTTTGTTCCCTGCAAGCGCCGTATGTCCATCCCGGCCTCAATGTGTCTTGCGGACCTGATTAACATCATCGAAGACAGCAGGTACATGAAGATAAAGAGTGCCGCGTGGTTAACATTCCCGCCTATGTCCGCCAAGATCCAGCGTACAAAAAAAGCGGCACCATAGATCATAACCACCTTCTTGAAACTCTCCAGATAGTCATTGTAACTGCCCTTCTGTAAAAACCTCTCCAGGTAAAAAAGCAGCAGGGGAACAGAAATAACCAGAAAAGCCAAGGCTACTCGGTTATTGTAAAAGACAAACAAGGGGGCTAACAAAAGCAGCGCGCTCACACGAAAAACCTTGGCCCAATTGCGGCTGCAGTAATAAAACAGGCCCACCGCCAGGTCCCAGGCAAAAAGCAGGGCTATAACCTCTAGTGGCGCAAACTCCAAAAAGATCAGCAGGACGGAGAAAAGCAAGGCGATGACCGACAACAGCTCTAAAACTCCTAGGCTAATCATCTCTTTTACCCCTGTACTTAATAATATTTTCGCTTAAAGTATCCAGGTTTTCCTCTTCCACTGCAATAACCACTGTGCGAGGCACCGCCTTGGCCAGCAGCTCAATAGGCTCCAGATAAGACTCCAGAATCCGGGGGGTTACTATCACTACTGTGGTGTAGTTGCCCTTTTTTCTGCGAATGTCCCTTAAGGTGTTTTCAAAGAAACCTGGAACCCTAAAGTGGATGATGCCGAGGGTATGCAGTAAGGTGCCCAAGTGGCCTGCCCCCAAGCCGGCATGGTAGTAATAATCCCAGTCCCCCGATTGCTCGTTATAAGCATTGGTTGCGAGCCCATAGGGGATCTTCAGTTCCTCAAATTCTTCTAACACGCCCCGCGCCAACGAAACTGCTTCCTCGAGCAGTTCTTCCTCAATTGGTTTCCAGCTGGGCTTCGTGCCCTCCACATTCAAGATAACTAGCACCGAATTATCGCTGGTAAAATCGAAGTTCTTGACCATTAGGTTGCCGTGTTTCACCGATGATGGCCAATGAATGAAGCGCTGAGGCTCATTGCCCGTATACTCGCGGATGCCAATAGTCATCAAAGGATCATCAATTATCCAGCGGCGTACCGAAATGTCGCCCCCAAAGGGGCCTAGGGGCGCTATGCTTTCTGCCAGTTCAAGCTTCCTGGGTAAAACGACAATTTCCTCATTCATAGCCACTACCCGTAGCCCCGACTTAAAGCCCACAAAGTCTCCTAACTCTAGCCACGCCTTGTTTATCTTATGCAGGCCCCTTTTCTCCCCCTGAATCTTATAGGTCCTTTTCACCCGCTGAAAGGGCCGTATAAACAAGCTATAGACGTTCTTGACCTCACCAAAATGGGCAGGAAGAAATTCATCGACTCGCAGATAAGACACTGCCAGCAGCTTGTTATTCTCCACCACAGAAGAGATCGGAATCTCCTCCCCGATTTCGTAGTCCTTAGCCGGAACAGTGAGGCGATAAGTCAAACCATTAAAGCCGTACGACAGCACCAGGTGGTTGAGCGCCGCGGTTAGCGCCAACAGCCCCAAGACATACCAAATCATGTTATGACTGCATGCTTTCTAAGGGAACTGGCACAGCTGCCACCATTCCCTCGATCAACTCGCGAGACTTAGCCATATTAGTTGCGCCCCTAGCAATAATCCTGTGGTTCAGCACTCGCGGTGCCAGATATTTCACATCCTCCGGCAAAATATAATCCCGGCCATTAATGGCGCCATAGGCCTGGCAGGCCTTGAACAAGGCAATTGTCCCCCGGGGGCTGACTCCAAGCTGAACAGCACCCTTATTCCTGGTTTCACCGACAATATCCAGCAAATAGTCCAACACTTCCGGGTGAATGGATACCGCCGCCACGTTGGCAAATATGTACTCCAGCTCCCCAGCGTCTACAACCGGGCTAATCTTCTCCAAGGGGTCGCCAATGTTGATACTGATAATAGCCTTTTCTTCTTGCTTTGTGGGATAACCCAAATCGATGCGCATTAAAAAGCGGTCCAACTGGGCCTCAGGCAGG
>CALNBW010000405.1 GCA_937874815.1 uncultured Bacillota bacterium
GCGTAAGGGTGGTCCACCCCCTACTTCTACTTCCCGTAGCAGGCGAAAGGCCTCGGCTACGCTAATCTTGCCCTGTTCCAGCAGCTCGGCAACCTCATCGTAGCTCCCCGGATGCTGCGGCTCAATCAAAGGCGGCTCTTGCTTCATATCTATCCCCCCCGTCTAAACTTATGCGTGATAAGCTAGTAAAGTGCCTTGTAGACGGGTAGAGGATTTCGTCGTTAAGAAGCGCTTACATGTTTCCTACTAGGCGAGAAGCGAGGGAGGGCGATTACCAGTTGCAGCTACATCTGGGGAATTCTAACTGAACCGAGTGTACGTCCCCCCGACCCACCCTGGGGCGGGGAAGAGAAGGGCTGCCTCGTTGGGGCGAGGCAGCCTGGGGTTTTCTATTCTGCAATTTCCTCCAGCACGGTCAGTTGTACCGGCCGGAATGGTGCCACGGTAGAGATAGCGTGTTTATATACGAGTTGTTGCTTTCCATCAGCCTCTAGGATCAGGGTAAAGTTGTCAAAGCCACGCAGAATCCCTTTCAGCTGATAACCATTTACGAGGAAGATTGTAACTGGCACGTTTTCTTTGCGCATCTGGTTCAAGAATGAGTCTTGTAAATTAATGCTTGGCTTGGTCAAGGCGAGGCCCCCTTATCTCTCTACGTTCCCCGTTATTTTATACCATTTCCCAGCGATCTGCAACTATTTGTAGGATTTCATTGATAAGTTCGACTGCTGTGCGTTCTTTGCCTAGCTCAAGCCACTGCACGCGCTTGTCGGCCCGAAACCAGGTAAGCTGCCGCTTAGCGTAGCGGCGTGTACTCTGTTTCAGCTTCTCCGTCGCTTCTGCCAAAGATTCTTCGCCGTGAAGATAAGCGAAAAATTCTTTATAGCCGATGGCCTGACTAGCAATAAAGTTTTCATCCAAACCTTGGGCCATCAGGTCTTGTGCTTCGGCTAGCAGCCCCTGCTCCAGCATTAGATCTACTCGCTGATTAATCCGTTGATAGAGCTCGGCCCGAGGACGGTTGATTCCAATCATGATCAGATCATAGAGGGGTTTTTGCTTATCAGTCTGTTGCTCCCAGAAAGACAAAGGCTGCCCAGTGGTTTGGTATACTTCCAGAGCACGAATGATACGCCGCTCGTCGTTAGCATGAATACGCTCGGCCGCAACCGGGTCAATTTCGCTCAGCCATTGATACAGAGCAGCGAGCCCGGCTTCCTCGGCCTGTCTTTTCAATCGGGCTCTTAAATCCCAGTCGGTATCGGCAGGAATAAAATTATAGGGGTCGATCACTGCACGCACGTAGAGTCCCGTACCGCCCGCTAAAACTGGCATACGGCCCCGGGCAGTGATCTCCTCTATCTTCTGTCGCGCCAAGGTTTGGTAGTCGGCCACACTGAAAGGCTTACCCGGATCTACAATGTCGAGCATGTGGTGAGGTATGCCCGCCTGTTCCGCCAAAGTTGGCTTGGCGGTGCCGATGTCCATGCCCCGATAAATTTGCATGGAATCAGCGGAAATAATCTCACCGTTCAGCTTTTGGGCTAGTTGAATGGAGATCTCTGTCTTGCCAACTGCTGTCGGGCCTACGATGACAAGTAGCTTTTGCATTGAGTAAACCTCCCTGCATTAAGGGTGGAAAAGGCGAAATAGCTGCTCACTGCTGAATTGCAAAGCTATCGGCCTACCATGGGGACAAGTGAATGGCAAATCACAGTGCCAGAGTTGGTCCAGTAGCTCTACCATTTCCACCGTATGTAAACGTTGCCCAGCCTTGATAGCTCCAGCACAGGCGGAGCGGATGAGCACCCGTTCCCGCTTTTCATCAGCCTTAAGGCCGTCCCAGCCGTCCGACCAGTCAGCCAGCAGATCAAAGAATTCGTCGGGCTTGAAGCGCCCTCTATAGACATCGGGCAAGCTACGCAGCGCCCAGGTATTACCGCCGAAGTGCTCAACTTCGAAGCCAACGTTGGCTAGTTCTGCATGGGCATTTTCTAGTACCCCTGCTTCTTGCCCACTTACTGTAAACGTATAAGGCACTAGTAACTGGTTAACGGTTCGCCCGCCGGGTTGTGCAATCAGCTGCTCATAGATGATGCGCTCGTGGGCCGCGTGTTGGTCAACAACCCAAAGCCCCCCTTCCCGTTCGATTACGATATAACTCGCCAGTGCCTGTCCGAGAATCTTATAGGGCTGACTGACCGGCCTGGTTTCCGGCTCAACTATTTCAGTAACAGTTTCGGCAATGGCAGGCACAGGCGCCTGTTTATGCTGATAAAAACTAATAGGCACCGCGGGTTCCCTATCTGGCGCTACAGATGGCCCAGGCTCACTAGCCTCGGGTACATATCTCGGCAGAGTGTGGTCAGAAGAAGAGCGTACCGTGGGCGAGGTTTCTTCGGGTAGACGCGCGGTGGCAGCAACTGCCACAGTTGCTTCTTGCTGCAGAGTATCGCGCAGGGTACGCAGCACTATGGCAGAAATCTGTCGCTCTTCGCTTAGCCTTACTTCAATCTTGGCTGGATGCACGTTGACATCAACCATATTATGGGGCAAAGACAGCTGTAAGAACGCGAGTGGGTGGCGCCCGCCAGGCAAGAGAGAGCGATAGGCTTCCTGCATCACTACCGAAAGAGAACGGCATTGCACTAAGCGGCCATTGATGATAAAAACCTGATCGCGGCGATTGTTTCTAGTAAGCTCGGGCCTGCTAATTAGGCCCGTTATAGTTAGTTCTGCTGTCTCTCGCTGCACCGGTATCAGCTGCTCGATCACCTCACGACCAAAAATGGCCAGTATGGCATCACCCAGCTTAGCATTGCCGGGGGTTTCTAGCACTATGCGCCCGTCTTGGGTAAGACGAAAAGCAACGTCGGGAGCGGTTAGTGCCAGCCTGACAACTAAGTCGCGCACCCGTCCTGCCTCGGCCACCGGCGACTTGAGGAACTTGTGCCGCGCAGGCGTATTGTAAAAAAGCTCTCGTACAATTACCTGGGTTCCTGGCGGTGTCCCCCAGGGCGAGCTATCTAGCCGTTGCCCGCCACGTATTTTAACCCTATACCCCATATCATTAGCAGGTTGGCGCGTAGTTAGCTCTACTTCAGCTACTGAAGCTATGCTTGGCAGAGCTTCTCCGCGGAAGCCCAAGGAGGAAATACAAAACAAATCAGCGGCTGTTCTTAGTTTGCTAGTAGCATGGCGCAGAAATGCCAATTCGGCATCCTCCGGGCTCATCCCGCAACCATTGTCGCTGACGGCTATATAGTCGAGACCACCGTTCTCGATCTCGATGTCGATACGGGTTGCTCCCCCATCAAGGGCGTTTTCTACTAACTCTTTTACGATTGATGCTGGGCGTTCCACTACTTCACCAGCGGCGATCTGATTGGCGATCGTCTCTGGTAGTACCTGTATTTGCACCATACTACTCCCTTCCTTCCAGATAGAGGCGATGCCAGGCCGCAACCAAATTCAGTGCAGCCAAGGGCGTCAGTTGGTTCGGATCAGTGGCAGCCAACTGCTCCATTATCTCCTTGTGTTCAGCAGGTTGTGATTCAGTGGAGGCGGCCACTTGCATAGCCGCCTCATCGAGCATGAAGTCACCGAAGGTGAGCTGCAGGGCCCCAATCTCCGCTGGGGAACGCTGTTCGATGCGCCGCAAGATCTGCCGGGCCCGTTGCAACACTGGTGCCGGCAAGCCGGCCATTTTGGCTACGTTGAGGCCATAGCTGCGGTCCGCCCGGCCCGCGACTACTCGGCGCAAGAACACTAGTTCTCCCTTTTCTTCAACTACTTGGCAGCAAACATTGCGGGCACGGGGCAAACGCTCAGCTAAGGCCGTTAGTTCGTGATAATGGGTCGAGAATAGTGTCTTGACGCCCAGTTGGTGCTGGGCGTACTCAATAATGGCCCAGGCTAAAGCCATACCATCGAAGGTGCTCGTTCCTCTACCCAGTTCGTCAAAGAGTATTAAGCTATTGGATGTGGCCTCGGTCAGCGCCACCTTGCTTTCTACCATTTCCACCATGAAGGTACTCTGTCCAGAAAAGAGGTCATCGGCTGCCCCTACCCGGGTAAAAATCCGATCGACTAAGCTGATCTGGGCACTATCGGCAGGGACGAAGCTTCCCATCTGCGCCATGAGCACAATTAAGGCTACCTGACGCATATAGGTTGACTTGCCGCCCATGTTCGGCCCGGTGATGATCAGGATTTCGCCGTTATCAAGGTCCAGGTCATTGGGCACAAAGTGGTTGCGGCCTACAACCTGTTCGACCACGGGATGACGCCCCCCTTTAATCGTTATCTGGCCCGTGGTAGTCAGCTCTGGGCGCGTATAACGGTTGCGCACAGCCGCCTCAGCCAAAGACTGCAGGCAGTCTAGCTGGGCGATCAAGCGAGCGTTCTGTTGGATAGCTGGTACAAAGGCACTCACTCGTTCCCGTAACTCTAGGAACAACTCATATTCGAGCAGGCGCTGCTTTTCTTCCCCACCCAAGATGGCATCTTCTTGCGCTTTTAGCTCATCCGTAATATATCTTTCCGCATTGACCAGCGTCTGTTTGCGCACATAGTGGGCTGGTACTTGGGCTACGTTGGCTTTCGTCACTTCTAAGTAATAACCAAAGACCTTGTTAAAACCAACTTTCAATGACTTGATACCAGTTTGCTCTCGCTCGCGCGCCTCTAGCTCGGCTAACCATTGCTTGCCGTGCCCGGCAGCGTGGCGGAGTAGGTCCAGCTGTTCGTTATAGCCCGGGGCAAAAATGCTTCCTTCACGAATGCCAAGCGGCAAATCTTCCTGCAAAGCGCGCGCCAATTCGGCGGCCAGATCTGGCAGCAATAACAGTTCTGACGCAATCTGTTGCAGTAGCGGTGCCTGTAGTTCTTCTAGCAAGGCTAGGAGACGAGGCAGCAGGCTTAACGTCGAGCCGAGGGCCAAGAGGTCGCGGGGGTTAGCGGCACCAGTGGCCACCCGGCTGGCCAAACGCTCCAGGTCATAGCAATCCTTCAGATAGTCACGTAAGCCAGAGCGCCGTAGATTATCTTGGCTGAGCTCGGCCACTGCCTGCAAGCGCTGCTCAATCGGCAAAATAGCATAGAGGGGCTGGGTGATCCATTGCTTCAGTTCCCGCGCCCCTAGCGCCGTTGTTGTATAGTCTAAGACGGCTAAGAGCGAGCCAGTGCTGCCTTCACTGCGGCTCCCCTTGAGCAGCTCCAGATTGCGGCAAGTGGCGGCGTCCAGATGCATGACGTCGTTCGCTGCCAGCCGCCGTGGCGCACGCAGATGCGGTAGATTGTGTTGCTGCATCTGCTGCAAATAATGGAGGGCTGCACCTAAAGCCTGTAAGGCGATAGCAGGCAGTTGCGTCTCCAGTTTGGCCTGATATTGTTTGGTACATAGCTCCTGCGCCCTAGGCAAGGCAAAGTCAGTGCTGGTGAGCGGGGTGCAGGCCGTAACTCCCGCCAGCTGCGCCAAGCGGGCGATAGCTTCATCATTCGCCAGGTTCTCTGCCAGCACTAACTCCACCGGAGCTAAGCGCAGGAAGTCATCAATCAACTGTGGGGGAAGTTCTTTGCCAGGGTAAGCATCAGCCAGAACTTCTCCGGTAGAAAGCTCAATGAAGGCCAGGCCAAAAGCGTTACTGTCAGAGCAGAGAGCCGCCAAATAGTTGGCGCGATCGCCGGTCAGCATCGAGGAATCAAGAAGGCTACCGGGGGTTACAATGCGTACCACTTGTCGTTCTACCAACCCTTTGGCTTGGCTCGGGTCTTCAACTTGCTCGCAGATAGCAACCTTTTTACCCTGTACAATTAGTTTAGCAATATATGTATCG
>CALNBW010000406.1 GCA_937874815.1 uncultured Bacillota bacterium
CCAGCTCTTCCATTAGATCATCCTCAAGGGCAACATAACCTTGAGCAACTTCATCATATAGAAACTGATACATGTCAATCAGCGGAACACCATAGTGGCTAATGCCGCTGACCACCTTCCCATAGTCCTCATCATTGATAGCATAGGCTGAGTATAGAAGCTGAGCCAGCTCAAAATCCAGATCAACGAGCTCCGCAAACTGCCGCGGCGTTAAGGAATCGGCCAACATATAGCCGCCAATGGCCTCCGTGTTAGCCAGCCCCACGGCCGTTTCCACCTCGTCATAGCTACTCAAAGCAGCCAACAGTTGCTTTTCTGCCCCATAGTCTCCCGCCGGCACAATTAGCGCCACCATATTCTGCTTACCAAAATTATCCCTAATCCGGTCTTCGGCCAGCTGGGTGTCGCTTACCCTATAGGCGCGTATTTCACTCATGCCAAACAGATATGGACATTTGCTAGAGAAAATGAAGGATAGCACCAGTAGCACCGCAAAAATGGGCGGGACGATATACCTGGTTTTGATGGAGAAGCGCCCCAGGGCCGACACAGAAGGAACGAAATCTTTGTGCTGCGTTTTTTGGATTAGGTCGCTAAACATCACTAATAAGCCGGGCATTAAGGTGAAAACCGAGAGCATACTGAAGAGAATTGCCTTGATCATCACGGCAGCCAAATCTTTGCCCACGCCAAACTGCATGAAAGCAAGCGCTCCTAAGCCTGCAATTGTAGTTAAGCTACTGGAAGATATCTCAGGGATAGCCTTGGTAAGAGCCAAGATAGCCGCATCGCGGGCCGGAAGCTGCTCATGTTCCTCACTAAACCGATGGCAAATGATGGGAAACCAGTCTTCACGGTTTTCCGGGCGCAGGGTGGGCAGGATGATATTGAGAATTTGCTGGTTGCGGGCCAGGGCCAGCTGCAGCACTGCCCCTACCGAGTTAGAGATGAAAGATATTTTGCCTAGCATGAAGTTGGTTCCCATATTAAGCAGAGCAGCCACGCCAAAGGTTATCAAAAGTATGGGAATTTCCGCATACGATTTAGAAGTAAACGTCAGCACGAGTATGACGACGATAGTAGCCAGTATGCCTACCACTGCCATCTCCTGGCTCAGCTGAGTAACTAGGTCTACACCTACCGTAGTTGAAATGGAGAAGTCATAGGGTTCAACAATATCCTTGGTAGTAGCCATGGCCTCTAAGGTTATGGGGTCCGTATCTTCACCATTGAAAAGAACCACATAAAGGGCAGAAGAGTTTTTATAAAAAGCCTCCGTATTCTCAAACATCACCGAGGCCACTCCGGGAACCTGGCCGATTCTGTCTGCTACTTCTTTGGCATGG
>CALNBW010000407.1 GCA_937874815.1 uncultured Bacillota bacterium
GCACCGGCAAAGCAGCTGGAGCCAGTTACAGAAGCAGTAGAAGTAACTGAAGCGGATGATGCATTATCGCCGGTTACGGTAGCGGTTATTGCTAGCGCTATCGCGGCTTACTTGGGTCAGACTCCGGAGAACCTGAATGTCGTTGCTATTCGGCGCACTGGGTCAGGGCTTAGCCCATGGACTCTAAACGTTCGCCGCGAGAGTATCCAAAATTAATGAGGCGAAAGGGGAACAGGCAACAATGAGCAAGATGTTCCGTATTACGATCAATGGCGAAACTTATGAGGTAGAAGTGGAAGATTTGGGCGGCGATGCCCCTGTGCGTCGTGCCCCAGTAGCTGCGGCTCCTATTAGCACCCCGGCAGCTGCTCCGGTAAGTGTTCCGCAGCCTAAGGCTGCAGCACCTGCTGCACCGGCTAGCGCTCCGGCACCCAAGCCAGCGGCCAAACCGGCTGCTAAGCCAGCTGTTGCCGGCGCTGAAGATGTCACGGCACCTATGCCTGGCACCATTCTAGATGTAAAAGTTAACGTGGGTGATGCAGTACAAGCCGGTACGACGGTCCTGATCTTAGAAGCAATGAAAATGGAAAACGAAATTGCGGCTCCTGCTGCTGGAACCGTTAAGGCTATCCACGTGAGCAAGGGGGCAGCCGTTAACCCGGGTGACGTCCTCATCACGATTGGTTAGCCCCGAGGGGAGGGCATAATGTGATCTGGCAGACTTTAGTTGACCTTTGGTATTCGACTGGCTTTGCCAACATGACCATTCAGAACTTCATTATGATTGGCATAGCCTTGTTTCTCATTTATCTGGCTGTTGCCCGTGACTATGAGCCACTCTTGCTGCTACCGATTTCTTTCGGTATGCTGCTTGCCAACTTACCATTAGGTGGTCTGATGCAAGGTCCGACTACTAAGTTGGATGGTCTGCTCATCATCTTAGAGCAGAAGGGGCTGCTTACCGCAGCCATGGTTGCTGACATTCAGGCCGCTGGTGCCGATGGGCTTGGCCAACTTGTGCAGATGCTGGCTAGCTCTGGAGCAATTGAGCCAGCTGCTCTAGAATGGGTCATTGGCAAAGGGCCATTAGCTTTGGATGCGCTTGTCAGTGTGCTGAGTAGTTTTGAAGTGCTCTCGCCAGCAGACGTGGCTCAGTTTGCCGCTTATACGCCGTCGTCTGGTGGGTTGTTCTACTACTTGTACCAGGGCGTCAAGCTTGGCATCTATCCACCACTGATTTTCCTTGGTGTTGGTGCCATGACCGACTTTGGGCCGTTAATTGCCAACCCGAAGACGTTCTTACTCGGTGCCGCCGCCCAGTTTGGGATCTTCTTTACCTACATCATGGCAGCAACCGTATTTGGTTTCACGCCGCAAGAGGCGGGAGCAATTGGCATCATCGGTGGTGCCGATGGCCCAACAGCCATCTATACCGCCATACGCCTAGCGCCGCACCTCTTAGCTTCGATTGCGATCGCAGCTTACTCTTACATGGCTTTGGTGCCGATCATTCAGCCACCAATCATGCGCGCCTTAACCACTAAGGAAGAGCGCGAGTGTGTCATGGATCAGTTGCGTGTTGTTTCTAAGAAAGAAAGGGTTGTCTTCCCAATCTTAGTTACTATCGCTGTCGGACTGCTATTACCCGACGCAATTCCCCTGGTGGGCATGCTCATGCTTGGTAATCTGATTCGCGAGTGTGGCGTGGTTGATCGCTTGTCCAAGACAGCTCAAAACGAGCTCACTAACATCATCGTGATTTTCCTAGGCTTAACTGTTGGTGCAACTGCCAGTGGTGATACCTTCTTGCGTCCACAGACGTTATACATTGTCGCCCTCGGTCTAGTCGCCTTCGGCATTGGTACTGCATCAGGCGTACTACTGGGCAAGGTAATGTATAAGACATCCGGTGGCAAGGTCAATCCTCTTATTGGCTCGGCTGGTGTTTCTGCTGTACCAATGGCAGCTCGCGTTTCTCAAATAGAGGGACAGAAAGCTAATCCTAGAAACTACCTGCTCATGCATGCTATGGGACCTAACGTAGCAGGTGTTATCGGCTCAGCCGTTGCAGCGGGTGTACTCATATCGGTGTTAGGCTAATATAGGACAAAGCCTACCTAGTTGAATTCATAGCGGCCTCGTGCCATTACGGGGCCGCCTCTACTGCAAGAGGGGAGGCGAGCAGATGAAACCGATAATCGTTGGCGTGTCTAACCGCCATCTGCATCTTTGCCAGGCTGATCTGGAGACCCTGTTTGGCCCTGGTCATGAGCTTACAGTCTTAAAAGATTTGGGGCAGCCGGGGCAGTATGCTACGGAAGAAATGGTCACTTTAGTTGGTCCTAAGGGTAGCATTCCCAACGTACGTGTCCTTGGTCCAGTGCGGTCCCAGACCCAAGTAGAAGTCGCTATGACCGACGCCTATCGTCTGGGGGTTAAACCCCCATTACGTGACTCGGGTAACCTGGAAGGTGCTGCGCCTATCACTATCGAGGGCCCTTGTGGCAAAGTGGAGTTGGGCGCTGCAGTGATTCTGGCTTGGCGCCACATCCACATGCACACCAGTGATGCAGCTGCCTATGGGCTTAAGGATAAAGACACGGTGCAGGTGCGCACAGGGGGCGAGCGCGGTGTCATTTTCGAGAACGTGCTGATACGGGTCAGAGATAATTTTGCCCTAGAAATGCACGTCGATACCGATGAAGCCAATGCGGCCTTACTGCGCAACGGCGCAGAAGTGGAGATCATTAAGCCTTAGTTGATTGGTCAAATAAAGGGTTGTTGAAAAAGGGCGGCGGGATACTTACTTAGAGCACAGGAGCAGGCTCCAATCGTGCTTACAGCAAGTACCCCGCCGCCCTAAGTCGTTGCGGCCCCTTTTGCTAGCTAGTGTTTCTGTTTGGGGCTAACAGTAAGCTGGTAAATCCCCATTGCTATCAAGTAGACGGCGAAGATCTTGCGTAGCAGCGTCGGCTGCAGCGTGAGGGCCAACTTGGCACCGAGGAAAGAGCCAATTACTCCACCGATGGCCAATTTTGCTGCCAATTTCCACTGTATATTACCGTATCTGAGATGCGTCAAGATAGCTAGAACAGAGGTGGGCAGGAAGATAAACAAGGAGATACCTTGCGCCACGTGCTGGGGCGTGCCTTGAATGAGTACTAACCCGGGCACCAGTAGGGTGCCTCCGCCAACTGCCAGTCCAGCCAAGATGCCGGACAAGAGCCCTAGAATTGTGACAAACATCTAGAAGAACATGCGTAGCCCAGCCACTAACATGAACAGGGCGAAGCCTTTGCGCAGTAAGCTGGGTCGGCAGTAATTCATAAGAATGGCACCGATGACAGCGCCGATTGAGGTAGCTAAGGCCAGGCCAAGTAAGGACCGAATATTGATGTTACCTTGCTGATGGTAGACGAGCATACTGACCAATGAGGTCGGTAGCACTATCAGTAAGCTGGTAGCATGAGCCTGATGTTGTTTTACACCCAGCAGATAGACCATAGCTGGAATGAGTATTGTCCCTCCGCCAATCCCTAGTAACCCGTTTACTACCCCTGCCACTACGCCGATCAGGCCATAGGTTAGCCAAGATTTCTTCTGCATGCGTTCACCCCTCCATGCTGTAGGTATGCCCTAAAGAACGGAGGAAGATGATGATTAGAGCACTGTCAGAATAATGGCGAACCCGAGGGTGATACCGAGCGATGTAAACAAGCGGGAAGAATCATGGGAGGTAGGAATGAGTTCGTCCGCCACTACGAATACCATGGCCCCAGCGGCAAAAGCCAAACTGATGGCAATCGCCTGGGGTGAGATCTGCAGGAGTGCTAAACTCAGTAAAGTACCGAGGGGTGTAACCAAAGCTACAATCAGGCACAGAGCCAGAACTTGAGCTGGTTTCCAGCCACCGTAGAGCAGGGGCAAAGACAAGCCAATTCCTTCAGGGATGTTGTGTAGCCCAATAGCTAGCGCCAACATCGTGCCTAGTTCTTCTGTAGCGGCAAAACCAGCGCCGATAGCCAAGCCCTCAGGTAGATCATGCAGGGCAATACCCAGAGCAACTAGGATGCCCATGTGGATAAATGAATCACGACGGCCATTGCCCCTTATCTTACCCCGGCGTCGCCGGGCCATGCTGTTACCAATAGCCGCTAGAAGGAGGACGCCTAGGGCAAAGCCAATGATGGTGGACAGGCGGGTGCCCTGCTCTAGGGCAGCCGGTAGCAGATCAAGGGCTACCACTGCCAGCATTACCCCTGAAGCCATCCCTAACCAAAAGGCTAAAACACGATCATTAGGGCTGCCCATGAAAAGTACAATCACTCCGCCGATTACAGTCGCCAGACCGGCAAGTAGGCTAGATAGCAGTACCTGTGGCACTTGCATTGCCTCCCTTGGCAAATAAATAAGCGAGACGCGTTCCCCGTCTCGCTTAAGCCTATTCTTGTCTGCTACCAGACATGCCTTAAAATGTGGTCGAGAGGTCCTGAAAACCCTCTCCCAAGACCTCACGAGCATCCATGACGATGACGAAGGCCTGTTCATCTATGGCCTGCACTAGGGTTTTTACAGTGATTATTTCAGGACGGCTTACCACCACTAGCAGTGTCTTTTTAGGTTGGCCGCTAAAGCTGCCCTCGCTGTGCAAGTATGTAACCCCTCTTTCCAATTCGTTCATGATCTGATCAGCGATGGCTTCACCGGCGTCAGAGACAATAAGGAGGGCCTTAACGCCGAAGAAGCCTTCTTGAACATAGTCAATGACGCGGGTGCACACAAAGATAGATAAGAGCGCATACATGGCTAGATCTGGCCCAAAGACAAAACCAGCACCGCCAACAATCAGGGTATCGATTAAGAGCAGGGCGGTCCCGATAGGCAGACCTGTCAAGCGGCGCAGCAGCCCCGCTGCCAAGTCGGTTCCTCCGGTAGAACCACGGGAGCGGAAAACGATGCCGATACCAATACCGGTGACTACACCGCCATAAAGAGCCCCCAGGACAGGATCATCCGTCCAGGGAGTAATATTGCTGGTAGCGTAAACCCAGCCCGAGGTTGCTAAGCCACCAAAGACGGAGAACCAGCTAAAGCGCCAACCAATCACAAAACCACTGATAAGTAAAAGTGGAATATTAATCAGTAGCAGAGTTAGGCCTGGTTCAAAGCCAGTGAGATGATAGACGATAGTCGCTATACCGGCGGCACCACCGGCTGCAATCCGGTTGGGAACCTGCAGTGCATTGACACCGAGGGCAGTGACAAATGAACCGAACAGGATGCCTATATACTGAGTCACGGTACGTACAATGCGTTTGTGTTGCATGCCGGCCTCACTCCCAACTGTTTACTAGCTAATAGTTTACCATAAAATATAAAAACCGTGCAGCCCAAGCTACACGGTTCTGCGAGACTGCTGGCATAGGGCTGCGGGGTGTTGCTTAGAGCACAGGAGCAGGCTCCAATCGTGCTTACAGCAAGCACCCCGCAGCCCCCTGTTGTTTTTCGGCTGAAATAGGTGTGGTTCTCTATTTGCGCTTCAATACTTTCTGCACTGCAGCCTTAACCTCTTTATGTGTTAGGCCATATTTTACTGCCAGTTCACCTGGTAAACCTGACTCACCAAAAGTATCCATAATGCCTACCATTTCTACCGGCACGGGGTTATGCTTCACTAGCACTTCAGCCACCGCGCCGCCAAGGCCGGCATTGATTTGGTGCTCTTCCAGCGTCACGATGGCGCCAGTTTCAGCTGCAGCCGCTTGAATAGCCTCTGCGTCGATTGGTTTGATGGTATGCATGTTGAGCACGCGGCAAGAAACGCCCTCCTGGGCCAGCTCGTCTGCAGCCAACAGTGCCTCATAGAGCACTGGCCCACAACCGATGATTGTTACATCGGAGCCTGCGCGCAGCACGTTGGCCTTGCCTAATTGCCAGGGGGCTGTCTCCTCAGTGAACACGGCTGTAGCATCGCGCGTAAAACGCAGGTAAACCGGGCCATCAATCGCTGCAGCACCCAGGGTAGCTTTGCGCGCTTCAATGGCATCGCAGGGTACGACCAGTCGCATATTTGGTAGCACGCGCATCAGAGCTATTTCTTCAAGTGCCTGGTGCGTAGCACCATCTGGCCCAACAGAAATGCCGCCATGCATGCCGCAAATCTTCACGTTGAGATTGGCATAACAGATAGTGGTGCGGATTTGCTCCCAAGCTCTGCCTGAGATGAAAACACCATAAGTAGTAGCGAAGGGTGTTTTCCCACCCATGGCTAAGCCCGCGGCCGTGCCTAACAAATCTTGTTCGGCAATGCCAATGTCAAAGAAACGTTCCGGGTACTTATCCCGAAACCAGTTAGTGCGTGTGGACATGGCCAGGTCGGCGTCCAACACCACCACATCGGGATTAGACGCGCCGAGTTGCAGTAAAGCCTCGCCATAGCCATCTCTAGTAGGTTTTTTGATCATGAATTTTAACCTCCTCCAGCTTAATTGGCTAACTCAGCCAAGGCCTTAGCCAGCTCATCTGCGTTGGGGGCTTTTCCATGCCAGCCAGCCACGTTTTCCATGAAGGAAACGCCTTTGCCCTTGATTGTCTTAGCGATGATTACAGTAGGCTTGTCCTTGATACTCTCGGCTTCATCATAGGCAGCCAATACCTGTTCAATGTCATGCCCGTCAATAGAGATTACGTGCCAGTTAAACGCCTTCCACTTATCGTCCAGCGGATCCAGGCCAATGATCTCTTCTACGGTACCGTCAATTTGTAGATTATTGTAGTCAACAATAGCGCAGACATTTGCCAGCTTATAATGGGCTGCCGTCATGATGGCCTCCCATACCTGCCCTTCCTGCAGTTCTCCATCCCCTAATAAGCAATAAACACGGTAATCCTGCCCATTTAGACGGGCGGCTAGGGCTAGGCCATTGGCTTGCGAAAGCCCTTGCCCCAATGAACCGCTGGAGTTATCCAGGCCGGGGAGGCTAAGCATATGGGGGTGCCCCTGCAGCCGACTCCCCAGTTTACGCAAGGTGAGGAGTTCGTCGATAGGGAAATAGCCTGAGCGTGCTAGAACGCTATAGAGAACGGGAGCTACGTGCCCCTTAGAGAGAACAAAACGGTCCCGGTTAGCCCAGTCTGGGCGCTGGGGATCATGCCGCATTTTGGCGAAATAGAGGCTAACCAACAGCTCGACCGAGGAAAGCGAACCGCCCGGATGCCCTGAGCCGGCTGCCGCCGTCATCTTTACTATATCCCGCCGTACCTCTTTGCAGAGTGCTTGAAGTTCCTGCAGATCAGGTCGCATTAGCGCATTGTCTCCTTTCAGCATTAGCATGTATATTACGGGGCCGTCGGCCCCTGTAAATTATAGCATAACCTTCTAAGGTCAGGGGACACACCTCTGCTGTGTTTTGTATAACGTTGGGAACAAAGCTAGATCTCCGCCTTTCCTGCAAGCTTGTTCGCAATCTCTGGGCAGAGGAATGTCCCCATTGGATAGTGCCGGTCTTCTGCATGGATAGGTGGAGGCATTTGACGCTTAAGGCCTATGGGATGGTAGCGCCGGTTAGTTCAAACAGGGTGCCACCGATTTCTATGTTGATGACAATGTTCTTGGCTTGGGGGTTGAGTGGAGGGAAGAGCAAGATGTAGCGCCAGATCCGATTGGTTGGTCGTATTTCGGCAACTAGGTCAATATCAGCCGGGCCAGAGAAGGTCATCGATAATTGTAGCGTTGACTTGGTTTGGCCCGGCCACTGGCGCACTGGCTAGATGCTCCAACAGCAGTGAGACCTTGGTATGGCTTTTGGTATCAGTAAAGGGAGAGTTAATGGCATAGTGTTTGTGTTTCTCTATATATTCCAGGCTCAAGCGTTGGTCACCCTCCTGACAGAAGATGCTGGAGGGAGCGGGCTGGGGATTCGTGGGGGACGCACTCACAGACTGGCCGCGGTAGTAAACGAATGTCACTTCTGTCCTAGGGGGTAGCAGCAGATACACCCCAGCCGTGACCAGGATAACAAAGGCTATTAGGGCGCTAGCTTTGCGCATATTTTCATCACCTCTCTGCTGCAGTTTACGCTCTTTGCAGCAGGTTAATGTGTGACGAGGTAAAACACAAACACCCCTGGTCGGAACCAGGGGTGTTGCGGTAGTAGGTTAATATACACCAAGCACAGCTCCGGCGATGGAGAAATAAGCGATAAGTGCTAAAGCATCAACGATGGTTGTAATCAGCGGACCGGCCATGATAGCGGGGTCAATATTAACTAACTGAGCCAGGATAGGTAGAATTCCGCCTACGATTTTGGCTAATATGATAGTCACTACTAGGGTGAGGCTGACCACTAGCGCAACATCGGCTGGGTATTTTTCGATTAGGATGATGCGGGCAAAGTTAACCACGGCTAGAGCAACGCCCACTAAACTACTGACAGAAAACTCCCTCGCTATCACTCGCCACCAGTCTTTTACTTTGATGTCACCTAAGGCCAGACCACGAATGACGAGTGTGGATGACTGGGAGCCGGCGTTACCGCCGGTATCCATCAGCATGGGGATAAAAACGGCCAGAAAAACCACCTGGGCCAGCATCTCTTCATAGCGGCGCATGATTTGGCCAGTAAAAGTAGCCGAAACCATCAATATCAGCAGCCAACCGAAACGTTGGCTAGCTAACTTAAGAATAGGTGTTGATAAATAGGGGGTATCACTAGGTTGCATAGCAGCCATACGCTGAATATCTTCAGTTGCTTCTTCGTCAACTACGTCAATAATGTCGTCACTAGTAACAATACCTTTTAGTACACCATGTTCATCAACTACCGGCAGGGCCACTAGGTCGTAGCGCCGGAATAGAGCGGCCACCTGCTCCTGGTCTTCGTCATCAGTGACCCGCACCGGGTTAGAACGCATTATTGAGGACACTTGGGTGTTCGGGTGGGCCAACACCAGATCGCGTAAGGAAAGAACGCCCACCAGACGCCCTCTTCTATCAATCACATAGGTGTAGTAAATGGTCTCTGCATGTTCTGCTTCGGTACGAATCACCTGTAAGGCTTTATCCACTGTCCATTCAGGACGCACAGTAAGAAACTCTGTGGTCATGATGGAGCCTGAAGACTCCTCTTCGTAGCTGATTAGGTCGTGCAGTGGACTATCCACAGGCATAGCGTTCATTATACGCTCGCTCAGGTCATCGGGGAGCCAATTGAGCATATCTACCGCATCGTCGGGGGACATAGCACCGATAATCTCTAGGGCTAGTTCGGTAGATACTAGGCTGAGCAAACGTTTGGCTTGAGCTTCATCAAATTCTTGCACCACAACAGCTAACATATCAGGGCTAATGTGGGGCAAGAGCTGTAGTAATTCTTCGTCAGAGAGTGAGGCTAGGGCATCGGCCAAGTCTGCCGGCATAGTGTCGGCAAATAGGGCGTACAACTGGCTTGGGTTTTCTGCAAGCAACTGCTTGAGTAATTCTTTGGGCATCGTCAACACCCCCTGCTGTTCGAGGGCGCGCTGCCTAGAAAAGTGATATAGGTCATGAAAAATGCGCCTCCTTTGCGAGGAGGCGCATCAATAATCAAAGCACACTAAATAAGCGCCGTAGAATCGTGCCTGACGACGTGCCTCCTCAGACTATATTGCTTTGTTCTAGGTCGAGGGTAACCGTCGCTTTCCACGACAAAACTCACCTCTTAGTATGGTATTATTGTGGCTGTGATACGCATGGTAACCATGTTAGCAGCCCATTAACATACTATGCATAGCGGTCTGCATTGTCAATGCATCAACAGCCATTTCCGTGGTTAATGACAGAAATAATATCATATGCGGCGGGCCGCCAGCCTATGCCTTTGGAGGCTCTAATAGCATTAGGCCAGAATTCCTACAGCACGAAACCATTCGATGGTAGCCCGAATGGATTCTTGAATGGGTCGGGGCTGATACCCGAGTTCGTTGCTAGCTCTTGCATGGCTGATCAAGCCGTTTGACTGCAGTACATAGAGGGATTGTTGGGTAAAATGAGCCCCACCGCTGCCTAGTAGCTGCATGCGCTCAGCGATGCGGGAAGCAAAAAGGGCCAAGGGGAAGGGTACACAAAGGCGGACTCGCTGTTTGCCTACCAGAGAATCGACAATCTGGGTGACTTCCCTGATGGTGACGTATTCACCCGAGAGAATGTAGGTTTCCCCAGTACGCCCCTGGTTGCAAGCCGCAATTAGGCCCTGAGCCACGTCGCGTACATCAACGAAATCGTATCCCCCGCGCACATAGGCTCCTAGTTTGCCCCGGGCAGCATTATAGAGCAGGCGGCCGACAATTGATGGTTCGAAATCATAAGGTCCAATTATCCCGGAAGGGCAGGCAATTACAGCATCTAGCCCTCGGTTTACGGCAGCGAGCACGGCCAATGATGCTTGTGCTTTCGTTTTTCCATAATCACCATATACTCGCTCCGGATCAAACGGATACGCCTCGCTTAAGGCTACGCCTGCGGGAGGTTCCACGAGGGCGTGCACTGAACTTGTGTGTACTAGACGTCGTACTTCCTGGGAGAGACAAGCTTCAATTACGTTGGCGGTGCCGCCGACGTTAACTTGGTGCATCAGGTCGCGTTGTCCAGGCATCACACTAACGATGCCCGCCAGATGAAAAACGGTGTCGGCATTTTGGAAAGCTAGTTTTAATGACTCAACATTGCGTACATCGGCAACGACTTTCTCCACGTCCAGGTCGGCAAGCGAGCTGGCAGGATCGTTAGGTAAAATGACCACCCTTACCTTCTCCTGCCGCGTTAGCAGTTCGCGAACAAGCACGTTACCAAGATGTCCGCTGGCCCCCGTTACTACTTTCATCCTCCCACATCCATTCATCAAGATAGGCAGTTGGTTGCCTTGACAACTAATTTGCCGCTAAACGGCACTTTTCCTGCTGTTGCCGTAGAATTTCTTTGCTTAATTGCCGCTTTAACGTACAATTAACTGGGGGTGTTACTCTTGAACGCACAAACACAGAAATACTATAAAATAATCACCTACGGTTGCCAGATGAACGAACACGATGCGGAGGTGTTGGCTGGGCAACTGGAGCAGCTTGATTATTTGCCGATAGATAACGATGCTGAAGCTGATTTGGTTATTTTGATTACCTGCGCGGTGCGGGAGCACGCCGAACAACGGGTATACGGAAAAATTGGCGAGCTATATCGCCTGAAGCAGGAGAACCCAAATTTGGTGCTAGCTGTTGGCGGCTGCATGTCGCAGCAAGAGGATGTGGCTAAGAAGCTAAAGCAGCGTTTTCCTTACTTGGATATCATTTTTGGAACCCACAACCTAACCCACTTCCCTGAGTTATTGCGGGCGGCTCAGGCCAGCCAAGAAACCGTGCTGGAAATCCTCGATCGCGAGGGCGAGATTAGGGAGCACTTGCCCCAAGTGCGGCAGGATGGGCTTAAGGCTTGGACAACTATCATGTATGGGTGTAACAACTTTTGCACCTACTGTGTGGTACCTTATGTGCGTGGCCGGGAGCGCAGTCGGCAACCGGAGAGCATTATTGCTGAAGTAAAGGACTTAGCGAGCAGAGGGTACCAGGAGGTTAGTCTACTCGGGCAAAACGTTAACAGCTACGGCAAGGACTTAGCACAAGACTACGACTTTGCTGATCTGCTAAGAGCGGTCAATGAGACGGGTATCAGTCGCATTCGTTTCATGACGTCGCACCCTAAAGATATTAGCCCACGCCTAATTGAAGCTATGGCGACATGCGAGCACGTAATGGAGCATTTACACTTGCCAGTGCAAGCCGGCAGTAACCGCATCTTGCAGGCTATGAATCGGCGCTATACACGGGAACGCTATTTGCAGTTGGTCGATGAGATTCGTACTGCCATTCCAGATATCTCGCTGACAACAGATATCATTGTCGGATTCCCGGGAGAAACAGAGGAGGATTTCGCGGATACGCTGAGCCTCATGGAAACAGTGCGTTATGACGCTGCCTTTACTTTCGCTTATTCTCCCCGCGGGGGCACGCCGGCCGCCAAAATGCTGGAACAAGTTGAAGAAGCCGTTAGCAAGGAGCGTCTGCAGCGCCTTAACGAGCTGCAAGCCCGTATCAGTATGGAACGTAACCAGGAACTTATCGGTAGCCAACAAGAGTTGCTGGTAGAAGGCCCTAGCAAGAACGACCCCAGTAGGCTTACTGGGCGAACCCGCGGCAACAAACTGGTCCACTTCATTGGCCCGGAAGAACTCAGTGGCCAACTGGTGCCAGTACGTATCACTCAAGCCCAAACCTGGAACCTCTTTGGGGAGCTAATCTAGTGCAGGCAGGAATACGCTTGTTCCACTAGAATATTGCATTAAGTCACGTGTATACATGTTAGCTGGAGGCGTGTTTCATGCAGCAAGGAATTATCTTCAACATGCAGCGCTTTTCTATCCACGATGGGCCGGGCATCAGGACCACCGTTTTTCTCAAGGGATGTCCGCTCAATTGCGCCTGGTGCCATAATCCCGAGAGCCAATATCCTCTGCCGGAGGTTATGGTGCGAGCTGAACGCTGCCAGGGGTGTGGCGCTTGCGTGCGCGTCTGTGGCCAGGGCAGCGCGCATATCAAGGACGGCAGACGACAGCCAGCTCATTGTTCTGCCTGCGGAGATTGCGTTACCGCCTGCATGCAAGGCGCTCTGGAGCTAGTGGGGCGGGCACAGACGGTGGAGCAGGTCATGCAGGAAGTAATGAAGGATGAACTATTCTACGATCAGTCAGGTGGCGGAGTTAGCTTTTCCGGTGGCGAGCCCTTGCTGCAGGTAGAGTTTTTGGATGGCTTGTTGCTAGCTTGCCGCCAGCAAGGTCTGCATACGGTGCTAGACACTTGCGGTTATGCTCCTTGGGAGGTTCTGGCCAAACTAGTGCCTTTAGTTGACCTCTTTCTCTTCGATGTAAAGCTAATGGATGAAGAGCGGCACATACAATTTACCGGCCAGTCAAATCGGCAGATTTTAGAAAACTTGCAGCGCCTCACACAGATACACCGCCAGGTGGAGGTGCGGGTGCCCATTATCCCGGGGGTTAATGATGACCGTGCTAACCTAGTAGCTCTCGCTGCTTATTTGCGTCCCTTACCAATTCTAGGGGTAAGGTTATTACCGTACCACAACTATGGGGTGCCTAAGTACGCTCACCTGGGGCAGGCATATCGTTTGCCAGAAACATTGGCATCTGGAGAAATAGCAGTTGAGCTCAGTGCCGCCCATTTGCGTGAGGCCGGCTTAGCAGTGCTATAGAGAAAGGGGAGAAGAGGATGAATCAGCGGGTACAGCGCCTACGGGAGGAAAGCTTGGCGGCAGAGCCGCACATCTCCATTGAACGGGCCCAGTTGGTGACAGAGACCTACCGCGAGTTCAGCGGCAAAGTTTCTGTGCCAGTGTTGCGCGCTCTAGTTTTCGCTAACTTGATGGGAAAGAAGCAGATTCATATTGGTGCTGGGGAGCTAATTGTGGGTGAGCGAGGCGAGAGGCCTCAGGCAACGCCAACCTACCCGGAACTTTGCTGCCATAGCCTAGAGGACCTGGAGTTGATAGATGCCCGAGAGAAAATCTCCTTTCGGGTGACCGATGCTGTAAGGGAGATACAGGAGTCGGACATCATCCCCTACTGGCAAGGCCGTTCTATGCGCGACTTCATCTTCAGTGAGATGACAGAGGCGTGGCAAGACTGCTATGCAGCAGGCATTTTTACCGAGTTCATGGAACAGCGGGCCCCAGGTCATACCGTAGCCGATGATAAGATCTACCGCTTTGGCATGCGTGATTTCCAGGAACAGATCAGGAAACAGATTGCGAAGCTAGATTATGATCAAGACCCTGAGGCCTACGATAAGCGGGAGCAGTTGCGGGCTATGGATATTTGTGCTGCCGCGTTAATTCGTTTTGGCGAGCGGCATGCTGAAAAAGCGATGTCGCTGGCTGCTGCCACTACTGATGCGACGCGTAAAGATGAGCTAATACGCATTGCAGAGGTGTGTCGGCGGGTGCCGGCAGAGGCACCCCGCAACTTCTGGGAAGCCCTACAGATGTATTGGTTTGTTCATCTCGGCGTGATCACAGAGCTAAACACTTGGGATTCATTCAACCCCGGTAGGCTCGACCAGAATCTCTGGCCTTTCTATCAGGCGGGGCTAGCGGAAGGCACTTTAACACGGGACCAGGCCAAAGAGCTCTTGCAGTGCTTCTGGGTTAAATTTAATAATCAGCCAGCGCCACCGAAGGTGGGCGTTACGTTGGCGGAGAGTGGTACCTATACTGACTTCGCCAATATTAACGTCGGTGGTTTGCGGCCTGATGGCTCCGATGGCGTTAACGACGTAAGCTTCCTACTGCTAGAAGTAATCGACGAAATGCGCTTGCTGCAGCCCAGCTCCAACATTCAGCTCAGCAAGAAAAACCCGGATCGTTTCCTACGGCGGGCTTGTGAGATTGTGCGTAAAGGCTGGGGGCAACCCTCCATGTTTAACGCCGATGCCGTCGTACAAGAACTCATGCGCCAAGGTAAAAGCTTGGCCGATGCTCGTGCTGGTGGCACAAGCGGTTGTGTAGAGACTGGTGCCTTTGGCAAAGAGGCTTATATCCTGACCGGCTATCTAAACTTAGTAAAGATATTAGAGATAACCTTACATGATGGGGTAGATCCCCGCACCGGGAAGCATTTAGGCCCGAGCACCGGCAAGGCCGAACAGTTTACTAGCTTTGATGACCTCATGGCTGCTTATCAGCGCCAGCTAGAGCACTTCGTTGCCATCAAGGTGCAAGGCAGCAATATTATTGATCGCCTTTATGCCACCCGGATGCCAGCTCCTTTTCTTTCAATCATTGTCGATGATTGTATCGCCAAGGGAAAAGATTATAACGCCGGTGGTGCTCGTTATAATACAAACTATATTCAAGGGGTGGGCATTGGCACCCTTACCGATAGCTTCTCTGCTATCAAGGAGCATGTTTTCACAACGAGCAAATTAACAATGGCCGAGCTAGTGCAGGCCCTCGCTGCCAATTTCGCTGGGCATGCACAGCAGCAACGGTTACTAAGCCAAGCTACGCCCCGCTACGGCAACGACCTAGAGGCGGCCGATTCCATCATGCAGCAGCTATTTCAGCTTTTCTATGCTACGGTGAACGGACGTCCAACGGTTAAAGGTGGGGTTTATCGCATCAACATGCTGCCGACTACCTGCCATGTCTATTTTGGTTCCGTTACCGGGGCAACCCCCGATGGCCGTTTGGCCGAGCAGCCTTTCTCCGAAGGGATATCCCCCGTACAAGGTGCCGATCTTTATGGGCCAACAGCCGTAGTCAAATCTGCGTCCAAGATGGATCATCTGCTGACGGGGGGCACATTGCTTAACCTCAAGTTCACACCTTCCTTGCTCGCCAAAGAAGAAGGGTTAAGAAGCTTAATGCAGCTGGTGCGTACCTATTTCCGGCTTGACGGCCATCATGTGCAATTTAACGTAGTCGATGCTGCTACCCTACGGGCAGCTCAGCAGGCTCCCGAGCAATATCGGGATCTGATTGTGCGCGTGGCCGGCTACAGTGATTATTTCTCTAATCTGAGCCGACCACTGCAAGACGAGATCATCGCCCGTACGGAACACCAGCAGTTTTAATGTTAACCAACGAAGAAGAGGTGACCTTCATGCAAAAAAAAGCCGATGTAGGCGTATTCGGTGGTTCGGGTTTCTATAGCTTCCTTTCCGACGTAGAAGAGGTGGTTATTGAAACCCCCTATGGTAGTCCTAGTGATAGCTTTAAGCTAGCTAAGTTAGGCGATAAAACAGTAGCATTCTTGCCGCGCCACGGCTCCCAGCATACTGTGCCGCCCCATAAGATCAACTACCGGGCCAACCTGTGGGCAATGCATAGCTTAGGCGTGCGCCATATTCTTGCGCCCGGGGCTGTCGGGAGTTTGCAAGCCAATATTTGCCCAGGAGAATTCGTAATCTGTGACCAGTTCGTCAATCGTACTTGGGGCAGGGCAGATACTTTCTTTGAGGGGCCCGAAGTGCGTCATGTCAGCCCTGCCGACCCCTATTGCCCTAGGTTACGTTCGCTAATTGCTGACACAGCAGAAGACCTAGCCATTAAGGCCCACCCCAAGGGAACTATGGTTGTGATTAACGGCCCTCGTTTCTCCACGCGAGCTGAAAGTCGTGAATATAGTGAGCACAGTTGGCATGTAATCGGTATGACCGGCTACCCCGAGGCTAT